>DASPJU010000650.1:0-4789 GCA_035628475.1 Salinarimonas sp.
TGCGACGAGGTCGTCACCGGCATCGGCCGCACCGGCGTGGTGGGCGTGATTCGCGGCAAGAAGGGTTCGGGCACACGCACCATCGGGCTGCGGGCCGACATGGACGCGCTGCCGATCGAGGAAGCGACCGGGCTCAGCTACAAGTCGCAGAACCCCGGCAAGATGCACGCCTGTGGCCACGACGGCCACACCGCGATGCTTTTGGGCGCCGCCAAGTATCTCGCCGAGACGCGCAACTTCGACGGCACCGCGGTGGTGATCTTCCAGCCGGCCGAGGAGGGCGGCGGCGGCGGCGCCGAGATGTGCCGCGACGGGATGATGGAGCGCTTCGGCATCCAGGAGGTCTACGGGCTACACAACATGCCCGGCATTCCCGTGGGCGCCTTCGCGATCCGTCCCGGCGCGATGATGGCGGCGGCCGACCGCTTCGTGATCACCATCGAGGGCAAGGGCGGGCACGCGGCGCGCCCGCACGAATGCATCGACACGATCGTGGTGGCGGCCCACGTGATCACGGCGCTGCAATCGATCGTGGCCCGCAACGTCGACCCGCTCGAGTCCGCCGTGATCTCGACCTGCTGCGTCAAGGCGGGCGAGACCTTCAACGTCATCCCGCAGACCGCGACGCTGCTGGGCACCGTGCGCACGCTCACCCCCGCCATCCGCGACCTGTGCGAGGAGCGCATCCGCGCCGTCGTGGCCGCCACCTGCACCGCCTTCGGCGCCAAGGCGACGATCGACTACAACCGCGGCTATCCGGTCACCTTCAACCATCCGGAGCAGACCGCCTTCATGGCGAAGGTGGCGTCCGAGGTCGCGGGCCCGGGCGGCGTCGACACCACGGTGCCCCCGCTCATGGGCGCGGAGGACTTCTCCTACATGCTCGAGGAGCGCCCCGGCGCCTACATCTTCCTCGGCAACGGCGACACGGCGGGCGTCCACCACCCGGCCTACGACTTCAACGACGAGACGGCGCCCTACGGCGTCTCGCTCTTCGCCAAGATCGTCGAGACCGGCATGCCGGCGCGTTGAGCGCGCTCCCCCCTTTCCCACGGGAGAGGGGGGACCACCTCGGGCCAGTGATTTCCTCCTCATGCCGAGGTGCTCGGCCCGGGACTGAGCCTCGAAGCACGCACGATCTCTGTCACAAGCGACGGAGATGCCTGAGCGCCCTTCGAGGCTCAGCTCACGCTGAGCACCTCAGGACGAGGGTGAGGGTGGGATCGACGGGGCGAGGCGCCAGGCTCCCGGCCGTGTCAGCCCTCACGTGCTCGGCGCGGCGCCCCAGGGGCTCGTGTCCAGGCCCGGCACGGGTTCGGCGCCCACGAGGGGCACGGAGGCCGGCGCCTCGATCAGGGGGCGATGCCCGCCGGCGTGCCGCACCAGGGCCTCCACGCGGTCCTCGATGGCGGGGTGGCTCGAGAACAGGTCGATGAACCCCGAATTCGGGTTGTCGACGCACATCTCCATGATCCCCGAGGGAACGCCATCGAGCTCGCCGTGGCCCTTGATCTTGAGGAGCGCGGAGATCAGGGCGTCGGGGTTCTTGGTCAGCTCCACGGCGCCCGCGTCCGCCATGAATTCCCGCGAGCGGGAGATCGAGTAGCGGATGAGCTGCGACAGCCCCCAGGCGACCGCGATGATGGCGAGCGCCACCAGCACGGCGGCGAGGTTGCCGCCGCCCTTCTTCTTGTCGGAGTCCGACGAGCTCGAGGAGACCCGCACGTTGCGCCCGCCGCGGAAGATGAGCTCGCCCACGAAGGCGATGATGCCGGTGACGATCACCGCCACCACCATGAGCCGGACGTCCTCGTTGCGGATATGCGTGAGCTCGTGGGCCAGCACCGCCTCGAGCTCGGCGTCGTCGAGATGGTCGAGGAGCCCGCGGGTGACGGTCACCGCGTATTGCTCCCGGGTGAGGCCGCTCGCATAGGCGTTGAGCGCGGGGCTCTCCATGATCCGCAGCGCCGGCATGGTCATGCCCCGCGAGATGCACAGGTTCTCCAGCAGCTCGTAGAGGCGCGGATCGTCGCCGCGCTCGATCGGGCGGGCGCCCGTCACCGCGTCGATGATCCATTGCTGCATGTGGTAGGAGGTCACCACCCACAAGCCCGTGGCGAGCGTCACGATGGGCGAGACCCAGATCAGGTCGCGCCAGGCGCCCTGGAGGTGCCCCGCGAGGCTGGAGCCGGTGCCGACATAGCCCAGGCCGCGCAGGAGCAGCGCCACGCCGAAGGCCATGACATAGACCAGCGCGAAGAGCCCGAGCAGCAGGACGACCGACTTGCGCCGGTTCGACTGGATGTGGCTGTAGAGGCCGAAGACGGGCTGCATGGGCGGCCTCCTGGGCGCCGGACGCGGCTAGAACCGCACCTGCGGCGCGACCTCGAGACGGGCGCGCTCGGGCTCGCCGACGTCGAAGAACTCGCGCTGCGAGAAGCCCATCGAGCGCGAGAACAGCACCGCCGGGAAGGCCTCGATGGCGGCGTTGTATTCCGACACCGCGTTGTTGAAGAAGCGCCGGGCCGCCGCGAGCTTGTCCTCCACGTTGGAGAGCTCGGACTGCAGCTCCTGGAAGTTGGCGCTGGCCTTGAGGTCGGGATAGGCCTCCGAGAGCGCCAGGAGCCGGCCGACCGCGCCGCCGAGCGCGGCCTCGGCGGAGGCCTGCTGCGCCGGCCCGTGGGCCGAAAGCGCGGCGTTGCGGGCCTGGACCACCGCGTCGAGGGTGGAGCGCTCGTGCGCCGCGTAGCCCTTCACGGTCTCGATGAGGTTCGGGATGAGGTCGTGGCGTTGCTTGAGCTGCACGTCGATGTCGGCGAAGGCCTGGCTCACGCGCTGTCGCATCGACACCAGGCCGTTATAGACCATGACGCCGTAGATCACGACGACCGCGGCGATCCCCAGCAGCACCCATTCCATGACGCGCGTCCCCCTCGAGCGGCGCGCAGCATCGCATGGCCGCGCAGTCCCCCGCAATCCACGGGGTTCTGGAGCAGATCGCGGGGCGCGGAGGTGCGTGGGCGCACGCGCCCGGTCTCCTCGGCTCCGGCGAGGAGCGTCACAGCTCCAGGAGCGCGTAGGGCTTGCCCGTCGGCTTCTCGATGTGGCGGGCCACGTTGTAGACCGGCGTCCCCCCCGGGGTCCGACCCTCGTAGGTGCCGCGGTGGGCGTGGCCGTGGACGATGGCCGTGACGGGGAAGCGGTCGATGGTCTCGGCCAGCCGCGAGGAGCCCAGGAACGGGAAGATCTCGGGGGGCTCGCCCTCGATGGTCTCGGGAATGGGCGCGTAGTGGAGCACCACGAGGGTGCGCCCCTTGCGAACGGCCCGCATGGCGTTCTCCAGCCGCATGGCCTCGTTGAGCCCCTCGGCCACGAAGCCCTTGATGGCGGGCTCGCCGAAGGAGCCCAGCATGCGCCGCCCGAAGCCGCCCCCGAACCCCTTCACGCCGACGAAGCCCACGCCCTCGATCTCGCAGGACGTGCCGTCGAGGAGCTTCACCCCCGCCTGGCGCAGGATGCGGGATACCTCGTCGACGCAGCCGCACTCGTAGTCGTGGTTGCCCAGCACGCCGACCACGGGGACCGAGCAGGCCCGCAGGTCCTCCGCGAGGATCTCGGCCTCGCGCACCTTGCCGAGATCCGTGAGGTCGCCCGCCAGAACCAGCACGTCCGCCTCGCGGGAGATCTCGCCGAACAGGTCCCGATAGGGCGCGGCGTGCTCCTCCTTCACGTGGATGTCGCCGATGCAGGCCACCCGCAGGGTCCCGTTCGCCTCGCCGTCCGCCATGTCGCCTCCTCGCGGTGGGTTCAGGCGGGAAACGCGGGCAGGGGATGAGGGTTCGCGGTCGTCCCCCCTCTCCCATGCGGGAGAGGGGCCCGGGTTGAGGGCGGCGCGCTCGAACCAGCGGTCCCCGCCCTCTCAGCTCGTCATGGCGGCTTGACCCGGGGACGGCGGTCGAGGTGCGGTGAGGTGGCGCAAAGCAATGAACGGGACACCCTCACCCCCTGGCACTGCGTGCATCCCTCTCCCATCCGGGAGAGGGGAGCGCCCCCTCACATGTTGCGCCACTCGCCCTCGCCGCCGACGTCGGCGAAGCCCCATTCCTTCACGTCGATCTCGTAGTCGACCCGCGAGAACATGCGACCGCGGCAGACCTTCATGTCGGGGGGCGGCATCTCGAGCTGGGCCTTGAGGCGGTCGAGGAGCTCGTCCATGACCCAGCGCGGAACGTTGTCGCGCTCGGAGGGATAGATCCAGCGGAAGTTCAAGAGATGCATGAGGAGCACCTCCCAATGCACCTCCATGTAGGCGAGCAGCCGCTGCCAATCGATCTCCTCGTGGGCCTTGAGGAGGGTGTGGGCCACGTCGGCGCCGTCGTAGCGGTGGCGCAGCTGGATGAAGCATTTCGACCAGACGAGCTCGGTGGGCCCGACGATGCGCACGGGCGTGCCGAAGATCTCGACCTGGCGGGCGTGCTCGAACCAGGCGTCCGTGACCGGCATGGTGCCGTTCGAGGAGGCGAAGATCACGTCGAAGAAGTGCTTGCCCTTGTGGACCTTGCCGAGCCAGCGCTCGTCCTCGACCTCGATCGCGAAGCCGAGCCCCTTGAAGTGGGACAGGATGCGCGGGTAGTCGCCCGCCTTGCAAAAGATGTCCAGGTCCTTCGTGGGGCGCGTGATGCCGGTATAGGCGGAAAGCGCGTAGGTGCCCGCGAGCAGGAAGGGCAGCCCGAGCGCGTTCAGCTCGCGCAGCGCTTCGGCATAGAAGTTCTCGGCCTCCGGATTCTTG
>DASPJU010000651.1:0-5430 GCA_035628475.1 Salinarimonas sp.
ACAGCGGAGGGGTTCGCGCGAACGTCCCGCGCCGGCCACCCTCACCCCCTGGCACGTCGTGCATCCCTCTCCCATCCGGGAGGGGGGATCAGCCCTCCTCCATGGCCTCCAGCTCGCCGATGAGCCGCTCGATCATGCCGAGGCCGATCTGCCAGAAGGCGGGATCGCGGGCATCCAGGCCGAAGGGCTGCAGGAGCTCGCCGTAATGCTTCGTGCCGCCGGCGGAGAGCAGGGCGAAGTAGCGGTCCACGAAGCCGTCCGAGGCGCGCTCGTAGACGCCGTAGAGGGAGTTCACGAGGCAGTCGCCGAAGGCGTAGGCGTAGACGTAGAAGGGCGAGTGACCGAAGTGCGGGATGTAGGTCCAGAAGGTCTCGTAGCCCGGTCCCAGGCGGATGGCGGGCCCCAGCGACTCGCCCTGCACGGACAGCCATAGCTCCGAGATCGCGTCGGCGGTCAGCTCGCCGTTGCGCCGCTCCAGGTGGACCTTGCGCTCGAAGCTGTAGAAGGCGATCTGGCGCACGACCGTGTTGATCATGTCCTCGACCTTGGCCGCGAGCATCGCCTTGCGCTGGACCGGGTCCTTCGTGGCGTCCAGCAGCCGGCGGAAGGTGAGCATCTCGCCGAAGACGGAGGCGGTTTCGGCGAGCGTGAGGGGCGTGGGCGCCATCAAGGCCCCGTTAGGGGCGGCCAGCACCTGGTGCACCCCGTGGCCGAGCTCGTGGGCGAGCGTCATCACGTCCCGCGGCTTGCCCTGGTAGTTGAGCAGCACGTAGGGATGCGCCGAGGGCACCGTGGGGTGCGCGAAGGCGCCCGGCGCCTTGCCCGGGCGCACGGGCGCGTCGATCCAGCGCTCGTCGAAGAAGCGGCGCGCGATGTCGGCCATGCGGGGCGAGAAGGCCCCGTAGGCGTCGAGCACCGTCTCGCGGGCCTCGGTCCAGGAGATGGTGCGCTGCTCGACCTTCGGCAGGGGGGCGTTGCGGTCCCAGTAGTCGAGGGCGTCGCGATTGAACCACCGGGCCTTCAGGGCATAATAGCGGTGCGACAGGCGCGGATAGGCCTCGCGCACCGCGGTGACGAGGGCCTCCACGACCTCGCGCTCGACCCGGTTCGCGAGGTGGCGCGAATCGGCCACGTCCTCGAAGCCGCGCCAGCGGTCGGAGATCTCCTTGTCCTTGGACAGGGTGTTGGTGATGAGCGCGAAGGTGCGCAGATTGGCCTTGAAGGTGCGCGCCAGCGCCTCGGCCGCGTCCTTGCGCACCGCGCCGTCCGAGTCCTGCAGCTTGTTGAGCGTCGGCTCGATGGCGAGCTCTTCCCCGCGCACCTGGAAGCGCAGGCTCGCGATGGTCTCGTCGAAGAGGCGGTTCCAGGCGCCGCGCCCGGTGACCGACTTCTCGTGAAAGAGCTGCTCCAGCCGGTCGTCGAGCTGGTACGGCTTGTCGCGCCGGATGTCCTCGAGCCAGGGCCGGTAGCGGGAGAGCGGGGGCTCCGCCAGGAGGCGGTCGAGGAGCCCGTCGTCGAGGCGGTTGAGCTCCAGGGTGAAGAACAGGAGGTCGCTCGAGGCGGCGGTCAGGCGCTCCTGGGTGTCGCCGTAGAACTTGGCCCGGGCCGGGTCCGTGGTGTCGCCCGAATAGGTGAGCCCCGCATAGGACATCAGGCGCCCGAGCAGGTCCTCGATCTCCTCGTAGGATCGCACGATCGCGAACAGGGCGGCGGCCCCGTCGGGGGCGGCCGCGATCTCGGCGAGGCGCCCGCGATGGGACGCCGCGAAGTCGCGGCAGGCGGCCTCGGCCCGGGCGAGGTCGTCGGCAAAGGCGGGCGAGGCCATGCCGGGATAGAGATGGCCGAGATCCCATTCGGGCAGCGCGCCGAGCATGGCGGCCTTGGAAGCGGGGGCGGACGCGGTGGCGGGAAGGTGGCTGGCGCGCGGGAGCATGGACCTGTCGAGCGGAGATGGGGGCCGGCCCTCATATTGTCCGGCCGGACGCGCGGATCAACCGCCGGGGCTTGCGATGGTTCGCCCGCGCCATGACGCGATGGGCAGGCGCGCACGGGGCCGCCTTCCGCGTGGGAGGCGAATGGCCGTGGACGAGCCCCTCCCGTTAATGCCCGCTTTACCTCTGTCGCCCAGCATCGCGCCGAAACGAGACAAACCAAAAGCGCCCCATGACAGCCACCGTCCTCGTCGTCGACGACGATCCCGTCCAGCGCCGCCTGCTCGAGGCGATGGTGCGCCGATTCGGCTACGAGGCCCGCGTCGCGGCCTCGGGCGGGGAGGCGCTCGAGGTCCTGCGGGCCGAGAGCGTCGACGTGGTGGTGCTCGACCTCATGATGCCCCAGGTGGACGGCATGATGGTGCTCCAGCGCCTGCGCGAGGCGGGGATCGAGACGCCCGTCATCGTGCAGACCGCCCACGGCTCCATCGAGGCCGTGGTGGCCGCCATGCGGGCCGGCGCCATCGACTTCGTGGTCAAGCCCGTGGGCGCCGAGCGCCTGCAGGTCTCCATCAAGAACGCGATCCGGGTCGACACCCTGGAGGACGAGATCCGGCGCATGCGCCGGCGCGCCAGCGGCACCCTCACCTTCAAGGACCTCGCCTCGAAGAGCCCCGACATGGGCCGGGTCATCCGGCTCGCCGAGCGGGCCGCGAAGTCGACCATCCCCGTGCTCATCGAGGGCGAATCGGGGGTGGGCAAGGAGGTGCTGGCGCGCGCGATCCAGGGCTCGTCCGACCGCCGCGGCAAGCCCTTCGTCACGGTCAATTGCGGCGCCATCCCCGAGAGCCTCGTGGAGTCGACCCTGTTCGGCCACGAGAAGGGGGCCTTCACGGGCGCGACCGAAAAGCATGTCGGCAAGTTCGTCGAGGCCTCGGGCGGCACGCTCTTCCTCGACGAGATCGGGGAGCTGCCCCTCGACGCGCAGGTGAAGCTGCTTCGCGCCATCCAGGAGGGCGAGGTCGATCCCGTGGGCGGGCGCAAGTCCGTGCGCGTCGACATCCGCCTCGTCTCGGCGACGAACCGCAGCCTTCTCGACCTCGTCAAGCAGGGCAAGTTCCGCGAGGACCTCTATTACCGCCTCAACGTCTTCCCCATGACGCTGCCGCCCCTACGGGCGCGGCGGGAGGACATCCCGGACCTCGCCCGCTCGTTCCTGGCCCGCTTCTCGACGGAAGAGGGCAAGCGCGTGCGCGGCTTCTCGGCCGAGGCGATGGCGCTCGTCACCCGCTACGACTGGCCCGGCAACGTGCGCCAGCTCGAGAACGCGGTGTTCCGCGCCGTGGTGCTCGCCGACGCGGACGAGATCACGGTCGCCGAGTTCCCGCAGATCGCGAGCCAGGTCGACGGCTTCGAGGTGCGCATCCCTCCCGCCCCCGTCTTCGCCGAGACCGGGACCGGCCAGGCGCCGGTGCGCGAGATCGTGCGCGTCGAGGTGCGCGACCCCAACAGCCTGTCACTCGTGGACGAGGGCGGCGACGTGCGCACCCTCGAGACCATCGAGGCCGACATCATCCGCTTCGCGCTCCAGCACTATCGCGGCCACATGTCGGAGGTGTCGCGCCGGCTCGGGATCGGCCGCTCGACGCTCTACCGCAAGCTCAAGGAGCTGGGGCTCGAGGGCGACGAGGCGGCCTGACGCCGCGCCCGCGGGAGTTCCGGCCGCGCCCGTGTCGGCACCGCGTCCCGCGTGAGCCCGCGCACAGCCGGCGCGGTGAAACAATTTATTGTCCCGCCTGTTGCCATGTTGCTCTGGCGCGGCGGGACGGGATCTTCCACCCGGTGGTCCCCGGCCCCGTAGGACGCGCCGGGATGGGGTCACCAGTTCGATGCCGCGCCGCTCATTCCTCGTCGTCCCCGCCCTCCTTCTCGCGACGGTCGCGTTCGCGGCGGACGAGGCTCCCGGTCTCGACCTGCCGGCCCTGCCGGAGGTGACGGTGGAGATGGACGCGCCGGCCCGCGCCCCGTCGGCGATCCTCGACCTCGCCGCGCCGGACCTGCCCCCGGTCGTGGTGTCGGTGCCCCCGCTCGATCCCGTGGCGGACGCCCTGCGCGGGCGGCTCGCCGAGGCGGCGCGCCTGCATCCCCGCCTCGCGGCGGCGCAGACGGAGGCGCTCCGGGCCTTCTACGCCGCCCGCGACTTCCGCCCCCTCCTCGTCGAGGGCGGCGCGCTGACGGCCGCGGGCCGGGCCGTGGCGGGCCGCCTCGGAGCGGCGGACGCGGACGCCCTGGACCCCGCCGACTACGCGGTCCCCGCGCTCGGCGTCGCGCGCCGGGGCGACCGGCCGGCGGATCTCGCGGCGGCCGAGCTGACGCTGGCGGCCTCCGCCGTCCTCTATGCCCGCGACGCCCGCGGCGGGCGCATCGAGCCCGCGCGGCTATCCAAGCACATCACCCCGAAGCTGGCGCTTCCCGACGCCGGCGAGGTCATGACGGCGCTGGCCGGCGCACGCGATCCGTCGGCCGCCCTCCAGGCCTTCAACCCCCCGCACGAGGGCTACCGGGCGCTGCGCGCCAAGCTCGCCGAGATCCGCGCGGGCCAACCGGCCCGGCCGATGGTGCGCCTGCCCGCGGGGCCGGCCCTGCGGGTCGGCATGAGCGACGAGCGCGTGCCCCTGGTGCGGGCCCGCTTCGGCCTGGGCCCGAGCGATTCGGGCACCTACGACGCGCGCCTCGCCTCCGCGGTCGCCGCCTTCCAGCGCGAGCACGGCCTGCGCGGCACGGGCGTCCTCGACCGCGAGACCCTGGCGGCTCTGGAGCGCCCCCCTGTCGGCGCGCGCGAGTCCGACATCGTCGCCAACATGGAGCGCTGGCGCTGGCTCCCGGCGGATCTGGGCGGGCGCCACATCTTCGTCGACATCCCCGCCTTCGTCCTGCGCGTGGTGGAGAACGGCCGCGTCGAGCACGCGGCGCGGGTCCAGGTCGGCAAGCCCGAGCGGCCGACGCCCGTCTTCTCGCAGGCCATGACCCACATGGTGGTGAACCCCTCCTGGACGGTGCCGCCCACCATCCTCAAGAAGGACATGCTGCCGACCCTCCAGGCCGACCCGTCCTACGCGGCGCGGCGGGGCCTCGAGGTGTTCCGCAACGGCAAGCGCGTCGACCCCTACGCGGTCGACTGGTCCAACCCCCGCGGCATCAGCCTGCGCCAGCCCCCGGGCGACCGGAACGCGCTGGGCCAGATGAAGTTCATGTTCCCCAACGACCACGCGGTCTACATCCACGACACCCCGTCGCGGAACCTGTTCCGGCCCGATCGACGCGCCTTCTCCTCGGGCTGCGTGCGCGTCGACCAGCCCTTCCGCCTCGCCCAGGTCGTGCTGGAGGACGAGGGCGCGGAGGCGCGCCTCAAGCGGGTGATCGGCGAGAAGGCGGAGCGCACGATCCACCTGCGCCGGCCCCTCCCGGTCCACCTGACCTATTTCACCCTGAAGGTCGA
>DASPJU010000652.1:0-4955 GCA_035628475.1 Salinarimonas sp.
CCCGCCCGGCAGATCGCGCTCAACGCCGGCGAGGACGGGTCGGTGATCGTCGGCAAGATCCTGGAGACCGGCGACTACGCCTTCGGCTTCAACGCCCAGTCGGCGCAGTACGGCGACATGTTCGCCTTCGGCGTCATCGACCCGGCCAAGGTCGTGCGCACGGCCCTCCAGGACGCGGCCTCCGTGGCGGGCCTGCTCATCACCACCGAGGCGATGATCGCCGAGGCCCCGAAGAAGAAGGCGCCCGCCGCTCCCGCGGGCGGGCCCGACATGGACTTCTGATCGGCCGGAGCCGGTTCGGGACGGGGGGCGCGGGCCGAGGGGTCCGCGCCCTTTTTTCGCTTCTGACCTCTCCCATTCGGGAGAAGGGGGCTTACACCGCCACGGGCGCCCGGATCGCGGGGTGGGGATCGTAGCCCTCGATGGCGATGTCGTCGTAGGCGAAGCCGAAGATCGAGCGCACCGCCGGGTTCAGGCGCAGCGTCGGCAGGGCGCGGGGCTCGCGGGAGAGCTGGAGGCGGGCCTGCTCGAGATGGTTCATGTAGAGGTGCGCGTCGCCGAAGCTGTGGACGAAGTCGCCCGGCTGGAGTCCCGTCGCCTGCGCCATCATGTGGGTGAGGAGCGCGTAGGACGCGATGTTGAACGGAACGCCGAGGAAGACGTCCGCCGAGCGCTGGTAGAGCTGGCAGGACAGCCGCCCGTCCGCCACGTAGAACTGGAACAGGCAGTGGCACGGCGCGAGCGCCATGCGGTCGAGATCGGCGGGGTTCCAGGCCGAGACCACGAGGCGGCGGGAATCGGGATTGCGCCGGATCTCGTTCTCGACCCACGCGATCTGGTCCACCGTCCCGCCGTCGGGCTTGGCCCAGGAGCGCCATTGCCGGCCGTAGACGGGGCCGAGGTCGCCGGACTCGTCCGCCCACTCGTCCCAGATCGTGACCCCGTTCTCCCGCAGGTAGCGCACGTTGGTGTCGCCCTTCAGGAACCACAGGAGCTCGTGGACGATCGATTTGAGGTGCAGCTTCTTCGTGGTCACCAGGGGGAAGCCCCTGGAGAGGTCGAAGCGCATTTGGTGCCCGAACACGGACAGCGTGCCGGTGCCGGTGCGGTCGTCCTTGCGGACGCCCTCGTCGAGGATGCGGGTGAGGAGGTCGTGATAGGCCTGCATGATTCCATCCTAGCGCAGACCCGACGCGAGGGTGAGCCGGACAGGCGCGCCGTCCACGCTTTCCTCAACCGTATCCGGAAGCCGCGTTCCCGCGTTATCCTCGCCGGATATCGAGGAACGACGATGGAGCAAGCGGTCGAGACCACCGGCGGGACGGGGCTGCGGGCCCGCCTGCGCCACCTCTACCACGGCGACGCGCCCGGCCCCCGCCGCTTCCGCTACGCGCTCGTGGTCTTCGACATCCTCGTGATTGCCGATTTCCTCGTCCTGGCCGCGCAGCCGGGCCGGTTCGAGACCCGGATGGTCGATCTCGCCCTGGGCGTCCTCGTCATGATCGAGTTCGCGGCGCGGCTCACGGCCGAGGACGACCGCCGCGCCTATCTGCGCAGCCCCGCGACGCTGGCCGACATCGCGGTCATCGTCTCCCTGCTCCTGCCGGCCTTCTTCGACAATCTGGGCTTCCTGCGGGTCGCGCGCGCCGTGCGGGTCCTGCGCTCCTACCGGTTGATGAGCGACCTGCGCCGGGACCTGCCGTGGTTTCGCACCAACGAGGACATCGTGATGCGGGCCACGAACCTCCTCGTGTTCGTGTTCCTGGTCACCTCGGTCGTGTTCGTGACGCAGAACGACATCAATCCGGGCATCAAGACCTATCTCGACGCGCTCTATTTCACGATCACGACGCTGACCACCACGGGCTTCGGGGACATCACGCTGGTGGGCCCGGGCGGGCGGCTGCTCGCCGTCCTCGTCATGGTGATCGGGGTCAGCCTGTTCCTGCGCCTGCTCCAGGCGATCTTCCGGCCGCCCAAGGTGCGCTACGAATGCGAGGATTGCGGCCTGTATCTGCACGACGTCGACGCGGTCCACTGCAAGGCCTGCGGCAAGCTCCTGCACATCCGGAACTCAGGCGAGACGTGAGCACGGAATTTACCCCGGGGGCTTCCATCGCGGCCCCCAGGCCCCTATATTGAGGGGGCCGGCTTAGCGGCCGGCTATGGTGATAAACGGCCATCGGAATAAACCTTTCGGACCCGGGGGCGGTACCCGGCGCCTCCACCCAAGCCCAGGACGCTCCTGGGTTTCGGCGGGGGCGAAATAGGATCGACGAGGGTGTAAAGGGTGGCCTTTTGCCCGGCATGGTTCCGCCGTTATCGGGCCGAACAATAGTTGCCAACGACAACTATGCTATGGACACCCGCGCGGTTGCGTAAGCAGCCTAGCATGTCCGACCAAAGCCCTCCTGGGTAGCACCTTGAGGCGGGGTTCGGAGGCACCTGGCAACAGAAGCCTCCACTTCCTTCATTCCCGGGCGAGCCGATGGCGAGCAAAGACCTGATCCGCTACGACCTTCTCGTGCAGGACGCGCTGAAGGGCGTGGTGCGCAAGGTTCTGGGCGACGCCGCCCGCGACGGGCTCCAGGGCGAGCACCACTTCTACATCTCATTCAAGACGGACTTCCCCGGCGTGCGGCTCTCGCAGCGCATGCGGGACAAGTACCCGCAGGACATGACGATCGTGCTCCAGCACCAGTTCTGGGACCTGGGCATCACGGAACACGCCTTCGAGGTCGGCCTGTCCTTCTCGGGCGTGCCCGAGCGCCTGCTCATCCCCTTCGACGCGCTGACCGGCTTCTTCGACCCGTCGGTCCATTTCGGTCTCAAGTTCGAGATCAAGGACGGGGACGCGGCGGACGAGGCCTCCGTGACCGAGAGCGCGCCTCCGGCCGCCCTGCCCTCCCGCCCGCAGCCCGAGGCCGCCGCGAAGGCCGACGAGGCTCAGGCGACCGATGCCGCGGCGGCCGATCCGGCCGCGGGCGCGCAAGTCGTCAGCCTGGACGCGTTCCGGAAGAAGACCTGAGGGCCCGCCCTCTCGCGCGACGGGCGGAATCAGGTTTCGGCGGCTCGCCGCCGCGTCAAGTGCATCGGCAGCCCGCCCTCGGGGCGAAGCGTCACCCGATGGACCGGTTTCACGGCGTGCCCCTCCGCGAGGTCCACCCGCGCCGCCCGCACGATCTCGGCCAGTACCACCACCGCCTCCTGCAGCGCGAAGCTCGCGCCGATGCACACCCGCGGCCCGGCCCCGAAGGGGAGATAGGCGAAGCGGTCGATCGCCTCGCGGCGCCCCGGCATGAACCGGTCCGGGTCGAAGGCGTCCGGGTCGCTCCACAGGCGGCGGTGGCGCTGGAGCACCCAGGGCGCGATGACGACGAGGGTCCCGCGCGGCACCCGGAAGCCCGCCACCCGGTCGTCCTCGACCGCGGCGCGGCTCAGGAAAGGCACGGGCGGGTAGAGGCGCATGGCCTCGTCCATCACGGCACGCGCGAAAGGCAGGCGCGCCATGTCCTCGGCGCCGATCGGCCCGTCGCCGAGCACGCCATCCACCTCCGCCTCCAGCCGGTCGCGCATGTCCGGCGCCTGCGAGATCAGGTAGAGCGCCCAGGCGAGCGCGTTGGCGGTCGTCTCGTGGCCCGCGCCGATGAAGGTGATCACGTTGGCGCCGACCGCGACGTCGGAGAGCCCACGGCCCGTCTCGGGATCGCTCGCCTCCAGGAGCAGCGTGAGGATGTCCCGCGGCACCGGGCCGCCGGACGCGATGAGCGCCTTGCGGGCGTCGATGAGCCCCGTCACCAGGCGCTCGAAATAGGCCAGCGCCGGGCGGGCCTGGAGCCGCCCGAGCCGAGGCAGCCAATCGGGCAGGCCGAACACGTCCATCGGGTCGATCGGCCCCACCGCCTCGAAGAAGCGCGTGATGGCGCGCCCCAGCGCGTCGGGATCGTGGGGCGGCCCCTCGGTGAAGATGGTGCGTTCCAGAACGTCGAGGGTGACGCGGGTCATCTCCAGGGAGACGTCGAGGACCCGCCCCTCCCGGCGCAGCCAGCGCCGCATCATGCGCCGCGCCGCCTCGCCCATGGCGGGAGCGAATCCGTGGACCGTGCGGGGGGTGAACAGCGGCGCGAGCGTGCGCCGCTGCAGGCGCCATTCGTCGCCGTCCGCCGTGAGAAGCCCGTCCGCCATGCCCGGCGCCAGCACCCGGCGCTGGAGCTCGTCCTTGCGGTAGGCGGCGGCGTTGTCGACCAGCACGTGCCGGATCGCGGCCGGGTCGCTCACCACCATGACGCGCCCGAGCACGCCCTTGGTCATCACCACGGGCTCCTCGAAATGGACGTCCATCCAGCTTTCGAGCGGGTTGTTGCGCGCGGCATGCAGGAAGCCGAACAGGTCGGGCTGGGTGGTGCGGGGCGGAGGCGCCGGGGGACGGAACAGGGCGGGAGCGTCGGTCATGGGGTCTCGATCGGGAGCGGAAAGGGGATCGCGCGCGAACGATCCGCGTCTTACATGGGACATCAGACCGCGCGCTGGGAGTGACCGATGACCGCGACCCGCACAGAGACCGACACGTTCGGACCCATCGAGGTTCCCGCCGATCGCTATTGGGGCGCGCAGACGCAGCGCTCGCTGCAGAACTTCCGCATCGGCGGCGAGCGCATGCCCGTGCCGCTGGTGCGGGCGCTGGGGCTCGTCAAGCAGGCGGCGGCCGTGGTGAACCGCGACCTGGGCGGTCTCGACCCGGCGATCGCCGATGCCATCGCGGCGGCCGCAGCCGAGGTGGTGGACGGACGCTTCGACGACGAGTTCCCCCTCGTGGTCTGGCAGACGGGCTCCGGCACCCAGTCCAACATGAACGCCAACGAGGTGATCGCGAACCGGGCCAACGAGGCGCTCGGCGGCGAGCGGGGGCGGAAGTCGCCCGTGCACCCCAACGACCACGTCAACATGGGCCAGTC
>DASPJU010000653.1:0-2365 GCA_035628475.1 Salinarimonas sp.
CGGGCCGCGACCGCCACCGCGCTCACCCCGAGATCGACCCGGCTCGAATGGACCGCGTGGCCCCGCACCCGGGTGATCATCTGGACGGACGCCTTGTGGCCCGTCACGACCGCCATCCGGGTCGGCTCGCCCACGATCACGGCGCCGGGCGTCGCGACCGCGCCCCCCATGGCGCGCACGAGATGGGGCGCGCCGCGGCAGGCCAGCTCCTCGTCGTAGGAGAGCGCAATGTGGACCGGTCGCCTGAGCGGCGCCGCCGCCATGGCGGGAACGAGGGCCAGGACGAGGGCGTCGAAGCCCTTCATGTCGCAGGCGCCCCGGCCGTAGAGGCGCCCGTCGCGCTCGACGAGGGTGAAGGGATCGCTCGTCCAGGCCTGGCCCGCCACGGGGACCACGTCCGTGTGGCCCGACAGCACGACGCCGCCGGGCACGTTCGGGCCGATCGTGGCGAAGAGGTTCGCCTTGTCCCCGTCGGGGCTCGGCACGACCGTCGCGGCGACGCCGTGCCGGCTCAGCCAGTCGCGGCAGAAGGCGATGAGGTCGAGGTTCGATTCCGACGAGACCGTCGGGAAAGCGACGAGACGCGCGAGCATCTCGCGGGAGGTGAGCGTCATGGCGGGGCTCCGGGCAGGGCACCATCGGCGCTTGCCGCCCGTCGATCAACGGGGCGGGCACGCCAAGACGCGATTGGGGTCGCGCGGATTGACGCGGGGCGTCCCCGCATGCCCCAATCCGGCCCCGCCATGGCCCGCCAGCCCGTCCACACGCCCGACGCCCCCCCTCCCCGCGGCCCCTACGCGCAGGCCGTGCGGGCGGGCGGCCTCGTCTTCGTCGCGGGCCAGCTGCCCCTCGACGCCGGGGGCCGCCTCGTCGGCGCGGGCGACGTCCGGGCGCAGACCCGCGCGGTGCTCGCCCATGTGGCGGCGATCCTCGCGGCCGCGGGCTCGTCCATGGACCGGGTGGTCAAGACCACCGTGTTCCTGACGAGCCTCGACGACCGCGAGGGCATGAACGAGGCCTACGCGGAGGCCTTCTCCGCCCCCTATCCCGCCCGCTCCACCGTCGAGATCGGCCGCCTGCCCCAGGGCATGCTGGTCGAGATCGAGGCGGTCGCGCTCGCCTGACCCAGGACACCATGACCGCCTTCGACGTGACGATCGACGCCATCGAGGCCGCGCGCGAGCGCATCGCCCCCCATGTGCGGCGCACCCCGTCCTATGCCAGCGAGCCGGCCTGCGCGACGCTCGGCCGCCCGACCGTCCTCAAGCTCGAGACCCTGCAGCTCGCGGGCTCGTTCAAGGCGCGCGGCGTCGTCAACAAGGTGCTCTCGCTCACCGAGGCCGACCGGCGGCGGGGCCTCGTCACCGTATCGGGGGGCAACCACGCCATCGCGGTGGCGCGCATCGCCCGCGCGTTCGGCCTCGACGCCCTCGTGCTGATGCCGCAGGCCACGCCCCGCTTCAACCTCGACCTCACGGCGAGCTTCGGCGCCCGGATCGAGCTGTGCGCGGACGCCGCGGAAGCCTTCGCCAAGGCCGAGTCGTACGAGCGCGAGGGCCGCCTCAACGTCCATGCCTATGACGATCCCGCCATCATCGCGGGGCACGGCACGCTGGGGCTCGAGCTGCTGGAGGACGCGCCCGACCTCACCCACGTGCTGGTCTCGATCGGCGGCGGCGGCTTCTCGGCGGGGGTGGCGACGGCGCTCAAGAGCCGGCGGCCCGACATCACGGTGATCGGCGTCGAGACCACCGGCGCCCCGACCATGACGGAGGCGCTCAAGGCGGGGCGGCCCGTCCCGATCCGCCCGACCTCCATCGCCCGGACCCTGGGCGCGCCGTTCGCGACCGCGCGCACGCTCGCGGCGGCGCAGGCCTATCTGAGCGGGATCGTGCTCGTGGAGGACGCCCCCGTCGTCGCCGACCTCCTCTGGCTCCTCCAGACCGAGCGGGTCCTGTGCGAGCCCGCGGCGGCCTGCGTGCTCACCGCGGCGCGGCGGGTCGCGCCGGACCTGCCGGCCGACGCGCGCCTGGGCCTCGTCCTGTGCGGCTCGAACGTGGCGCTGCCCGACATCGAGGCGTGGCGGGCGGGGTTCGGCGTCTGATCCCGATTGCGGTTGACCCGGGCGGCGCCGGGCTGTTGTCTCACCGCTTCCACGACGCGCGGTCGCCGCACCCCGCGCCAAGAAGAGAAGAGGATCCCATGCCCGTCATCAACCGCGTCGCCGCCATGGCCGAGGAGATCGCCACCTGGCGCCGCGACTTCCACGAGAACCCGGAGCTCCTCTTCGACGTGCACCGCACGGCCGGCATCGTGGCCGACAAGCTGAAGGAGTTCGGCTGCGACGAGATCGTGACGGGGCTCG
>DASPJU010000654.1:0-10666 GCA_035628475.1 Salinarimonas sp.
CTCGTCTTCGGGATTCCTGCATCAATCGTTCAAGAAAATTCGATTTCGATCAACACGCGCGCTCCCTATAACGGATCCAACCAAGAAGAAATCCGCCGGGAGGAAGCCATCATGAGCGCGTTCGTCCGCCTGCTGTCGTGCCTCCTCGGTCTCGCGATCCCTTGGGCCGCGGCGGCGCAGCCTTTCCCAAGCCGGCCGATCGTGATCGTCGTGCCCTTCCCGGCCGGCGGGCCGACCGACGTGGTGGGCCGCCTGCTCGCCCAGGTCATGGGCGAGCACCTGAAGGTCCAGGTGCTGATCGAGAACGTGGGCGGGGCGAGCGGCACGGTGGGCGCGGCGCGCGCCGCCAAGGCGGCGCCGGACGGTCACACGCTCTTCCTGCACAACAGCAGCCACGCCACGGCGCCCGCCCTCTACAAGAGCCTGTCCTACGATCCGGTCGCCGATTTCGAGCCCATCGGCCTCGTGGCCGACGTGCCCCAGACGGTCGTGGCCAAGCCCGGGCTGGCGCCCAAGACCTTCGCGGAGCTGATCGCCCATATGCGTGGCCGGCGGGAAGGGGTCACCATGGCCAATGCCGGGCGGGGCTCCGGCTCGCATCTGTGCGCCCTCATGCTGGCCAACGCCCTCGACACGCCCGTCACGCCGGTGGCCTATCGCGGCACCGGGCCTGCCATGAACGACCTGCTCGGCGGCCAGGTCGACATGATGTGCGACCAGATCACCAACACGGCACCCCATATCCGCGCGGGCTCGATCCAGGCCTATTGCGTCACCACCAAGACCCGGGTCGCGGCCCTGCCCGACCTGCCGGCCTGCGCGGAAGCCGGGCTGCCGGGCTTCGAGGCGAGCGTCTGGCACGGGCTCTACGCCCCGAAGGGCACGCCCGCCCCGGTGCTCGCCGCGGTCAACGAGGCGCTGCGGGCGGCGCTGGCGAGCAATCTCGTGAAGCAGCGCCTCGCGGATCTCGGCACCGAGCCCGTCCCGCCCGCGGACGTCGCCCCGGAGCCCCTGCGGGCCCATCTCAAGGACCAGATCGACAAGTGGGGCGCCGTGATCAAGGCCGCGCGCATCCCGCTCGAGTGAGACCGGCGGCCCGACGGGCGCCAGGGAGTGACAACGACATCATGAGCAAGACGATCAGGGGCGCGGATCTCGTCGCCGGAGCCCTCGCCCGGGCCGGCCTGCGCACGGTCTTCACGCTGTCCGGCAACCACATCATGCCGATCTTCGACGCGGCGATCGAGGCCGACCTGGAGCTCGTCCATGTGCGCCACGAGGCCGCCGCGGTCCATATGGCGGATGCCTGGGGCCGGCTCACCGGGCGGTGCGGGATCGCCCTCGTCACGGGCGGCGCCGGGCACACCAACGCGGTCGCGGCCCTGTGCACGGCGCTCGCCGCCGACTCGCCCCTCGTGCTCCTGTCGGGCCATGCGGGCCTGAACGAGCTGGGCCGCGGCGCCTTCCAGGAACTGCGCCAGGCCGACATGGCGGCGCCCGTGGCCAAGGCCTCCTGGACCGCGGCCTCGCTCGAGGGGCTCGCCCACGACGTCGCCCGCGCGGTGCGCATCGCGCTCTCGGGGCGCCCCGGCCCGGTCCATGTCAGCCTGCCGGTCGACCTCCTGGAAGCGTCGCTGCCCGACGCGCCGGAGCTGTGGCCGGAGCCGGAGGCCTTCGCGCCTGTCGTCCAGCCCCTGAGCGAGGCTTCCGCCGACGCGGTTCTCGCCGCGATCGCGGCGGCCGAGCGCCCCATCGTCCTGTGCGGGCCGATGCTCGCCCACGCGCCGCGCCTCGAGGCGGTGGAGCGCCTGGCCCGCGCGCTCGGCGTCCCGGCTCCGGTGATGGAGAGCCCGCGCGGCATCAACGACCCGGCGCTCGGCGCCTTCGCGGAGGCGCTCAAGGTCGCGGACCTGATCGTCCTGCTCGGCAAGCCGCACGACTTCACCCTGCGCTTCGCCGAGGCGCCCTTCGTCGACCCAGCCTGCCGGTTCGTCGCGATCGATCCCGATCCCGCCCTGATCGGCCGCGTCGCCGCCGAGAAGGGCGCGCGCCTCGTCCTCAGCGCCGTCGCGGACGCGGCCGACGCCGCCGAGCGCCTGGCGGCGCGGGCGGCGCCCTCCCCCGCCCGGCACGCCGCCTGGCGCGAGAGCGTGCGCGCCGCCATCGAGCATCGCCCCGCGGCCTGGGCGGACCTCGCCGCGCGCACCGAGGGCCCGATCCACCCCGTCGCCCTGTGCCGGGCGATCGCGGCGGCGCTCGAGTCCCGGCCGGACGCGACGGTCGTCTGCGACGGGGGCGAGATCGGGCAGTGGGCGCAAAGCCTCCTGCCCGTCCGGCGCCGGGTCATCAACGGCGTCGCGGGCTCGATCGGCTCGGCGGTTCCCTTCGCGCTGGCGGCGCGGGCGGCCGCGCCCGGCTCAGCCGTGGTCGCGGTGATGGGCGACGGCGCCTTCGGCTTCCATGCCGTCGAGTTCGACACCGCCGTGCGCTACGGGCTCCCCCTCGTGGTCGTGGTGGGCAACGATGCCGGCTGGAACGCCGAGCGCCAGATCCAGCTGCGCAGCTACGGCGCGGCGCGGGTGCACGGCTGCGACCTGCTGCCCACCCGCTACGACCGGATGATCGAGGCGCTGGGCGGCCACGGCGAGTTCGTGGAGCGGGCGGCCGATCTCGGCCCGGCGCTCGAGCGCGCGCTCGCCAGCGGCCGGCCCGCCTGCGTCAACGTGATGATCGAGGCCGCGCCGGCGCCGGTGGTGCGCCGCGCGCCTTGAGGATTCTCGCGAGCCCTCCGCCAGAGGGGGCCGCGCCATGAGGAGGAAGCCATGACCATGCGGATCGTCCTTGCGGGGGCCGCGGCCCTCGCCAGCGTGCTCGTCGCGCCGGAGGCGGGGGCCCAGGCCTACCCGACCCGGCCCGTGACGGTGATCGTCCCCTTCGCGGCGGGGGGAACCGCCGACGCGCTCGCCCGCATCTTCGCCGAACGCCTGTCGAGCCGCATGGGCCAGCAGTTCATCGTCGAGAACCGGGCGGGCGCCGGCGGCAATGTCGGCGTGGGCGCCACCGCCAAGGCGGCCCCCGACGGCTACACCCTGGGCGTCGCCTCCGTGACCATCGCGATCAACCCGCATGTCTATCGGGAGAAGATGCCCTTCGATCCGGTCAAGGATCTCAAGCCGCTCCACCTCATGGCCACCCAGCCCAACGTGCTCGTTGTGCACCCGTCGGTTCCCGCGACCACGGTGTCCGAGCTCGTCGGCTATCTCAAGGCCAATCCGGGCAAGGAGAGCTTCGCGTCGTCGGGCGTCGGCACCTCGCTCCACCTGTGCATGGAGCTGTTCATGTCCCAGACCGGCACCAGCCTGTCGCACGTGGCCTATCGCTCGTCGGGCCAGGTCATCCAGGACGTGATGGCGGGCCACGTGAAGATCGCCTGCGACAACGCCGCGAGCGCCGTGCCGCAATCCCAGGCCGGCAACGTGCGCCCGATCGCCGTGAGCTCGCTCTCCCGCCTCGAGGACCTGCCCGGCGTGCCCACTGTCGCGGAGACCTTGCCGGATTTCGAGGCCCTGACCTGGTTCGGCTTCGTGGCGCCCGCGGGGCTGCCTGGGGATCTCGCCGACCGGCTGACGACGGAGCTGCGCACGGTCGCGGCCGACCCGGCCGTCCAGGCCCGCCTCAAGGCGCTGAGCGCCGTGCCGAGCCGGCTCTCCGGCGCGCAGTTCGGCGAGTTCATCAAGTCCGAGCTCGACAAATGGGGCCCCGTGGTCGCCAAGGCGGGGATCAAGCCGCAATAGCGTCGCGCGCCCGGCACATGGATCCCCCGGAGGGCGGATGCCCGATGCACAGCACCTGAAGGACGCCCTGCGGGAGCGCTTCGGCGAGGAGGTCGCGGTGCCCGCGGACGTCCCGGGCCTCGACCGCCTCGCCGCCGTGGCGGCGCGCGGCACGTGCCGGCTCTATGCCGACCGGCCGGTCGAGGCGGACCTGGTGCGCCTCCTGTGCGCCTGCGCCCTCGCCGCGCCCTCCAAGAGCGACCTGCAGCAGCGCGACATCGTCATCGTCCGGGACCCGGCGCTGCGCCGCCGGATTGCGGACCTGTTGCCGCACATGCCCTGGGTCGGCGCGGCGCCCGCCTTCGTCGTGGTCTGCCTCAACGCGAACCGGCTCCCGCGGCTCGCGGCGATGCGGGGCAAGCCGTTCCCGAACGACCATCTCGACCTGTTCTTCAACGCCGCGGGCGACGCCGCCATCGCGCTCGGGGCCCTGGTCCAGGCCGCCGAGACCGTCGGCCTGGGCACCTGCCCCATCAGCGAGATCCGCAACCACGCGGCGATCGTCTGCAGCCTGCTCGGCCTGCCCGAGCGCGTCGTGCCCTTCGCGGGCCTGTGCCTCGGCTGGCCCGCCGCGCCGGCGCCCATCAGCCCCCGCCTGCCCCTCGTGCTCACCCTGCACGAGGACCGCCATGGCGGCGAGCCGCTGGCAGAGCGGATCGAGGCCTATGACCGGCGTCGGGAGGCGCTCCGGCCCTACGCGGCGCAGCGCTCGCCCGAGCGCTGGGGCCGGGCGGAGCCCTATGGCTGGTCCGAGGACAAGGCGCGCCAATACGCCGATCCGCACCGCGCCGATTTCGGCGCCCTGGTGCGCGCCAAGGGGTTCCGTCTCGATTAGGGGCAGGGGCCCGGCGCCGGGGAGGCGGCGACGGCCTCCGGCGAGCGGACGGCCGCCCTCGAGCCCGATCCGTCGGCCTTCGGCGACGTCATCGCCCGAGCCAGAGCAGCTCGCGGCTCTCGCCGGGCGTCGCAGGCCGCCTTCCGCTCCGGGCGATGGCCTCGACCGCGAGGCCGACGAGCTCGGCGTTGGAGGCGGCGAGCCGGTCCCGCGCGACCCGGATATTGTCCTCGAGCCCCGTGCGCACCGCGTCCGCCCCGCGCGCGAGCGCCCATTCCATCACCGGCGCCTGGTGCCGCCCGATCCCGGCCGCCGTCCAGGTGCAGGCGGGGAACAGCCGCTTGGCCTCGGCGAGCAGGATGTCGAGGAGGTGCTCCTGCGCCGGCAGGGCGTTCTGGACCCCCATGACGAACTGGACATGCGGGCGCTCGTCCATGAGCCCCCGGTCGGCCAGGCGCCGCGCGCCGTGCAGGTGCGACAGGTCGAAGATCTCGATCTCCGGGCGCACGCCGTTCGCCCCCATCGTGGCGGCGAGGTCGTCCACGAGCGTCGCGTGGTTCTCGTAGACGATGGTGGGGAAGTTCACCGACCCCGTCGACAGCGAGGCCATGTCGGGGCGCAGGTCCAAGGCCGAGCCCCGGGCCGAGGGGTCGCGCCCGCGCCCGCCCGTCGAGAACTGCACGATCATCCCGGGGCAGCGCGCCCGCACGCCCTCCTGGACGGCCCGGAAGCGCTCCCGGTCCGACGAGGGCGTCTCGTCGTCGTTGCGCACGTGGACGTGCACGAGGCTCGCCCCCGCCGCGTAGGCCTGGGCCGTGGACTCGATCTGCTCCTCGGGCCGGATCGGCACCGCCGGGTTGTCCCGCTTGCGGGGCACCGAGCCGGTGATCGCGACGGCGACGACGACGGGGTTCATGGCGGCTCTCCAGGGGTGGTCCTCATGGGGCGGTCACACGTCGAGGAACACGGTCTCGCCCTCGCCCTGGAGGCGGATGTCGAAAACGTAGACGGGGCCGCCCTCCCGCTCCTCGCGCCGCGCGATCAGGGTCGGGCGGCGGAGGGGCTCGACGAGGGCCAGCACCGGGTCGCGGGCATTGGCGGCCTCCTCGTCGGGGAAGTACATCCGGGTCGCGAGCCCGATATTGATGCCCCGCGCCACGAGCCAGAGGTTGAGGTGCGGCGCCATCGGCTGGTGGCCGGCGCGGGCCGCCACGGTTCCGGGCTTGACGGTCTCGAACCAGTAGAGCCCCGTCTCGAAGTCCGTGCCCGCGCGCCCGAAGCCGCGGAAATGCGGGTCGGGCGCCTTGCCGGCCTGCCGATCCGCCGGGTGGTCGTAGCGCCCCTGCGCGTCGGCCTGCCACAGCTCCACGAGCACGTCGCGGGCGGGCGCGCCGAGCCCGTCGAGAACGCGGCCCTCGACCCGGATGCGCTGGCCCAGACTTCGCTCCGACACGAGCACGTTGCCGAGCTCGCGCTCGAAGATCGCGAAGCCCGCCTGGCGGGGGATGAGGCCGATATGGACGTAGGGTCCCGCGGTCTGGGACGGGGTCTCCTTCAGGGGAGGGGTCATGTGTGTCAGGCTCCCTGGAGCTTGTTCTCGAACAGGGTCTGGCGGCGGCCGCGCAGGACGATGTCGAAGCGGTAGGCGAGGCAGTCGAGGGGCACGGCGGCGCTCATGTCGAGGCGCGCCACCAGGCGGTCGACCGCAGACGGGTCGGGCACGGTGCCCGCGATCGCGTCGCGGGGGATGAGGGGATCGCCCTCGAAGTACATCTGGGTGATCAGCCGCTGGGCGAAGCCTTGGCCGAAGACGGAGAAGTGGATGTGGGCCGGGCGCCAGGAATTGATCTGGTTGCGGAACGGGTAGGCCCCGGGCTTCACGGTGCGGAAGAAGTAGGCGCCGGACTCGTCCGTCAGGCAGCGGCCGCAGCCGCCGAAATTCGGGTCGATGGGGGCGAGATAGCGGTCGTTGACGTGGCGGTAGCGCCCGCCCGCATTGGCCTGCCAGACCTCGACGAGCGCGCCGGGCACGCCGCGCCCGTTCTCGTCGAGGACGCGCCCGTGCACGATGGTGCGCTCCCCGATGGGCTCGCCGCCCTGGGCGTAGTTGCGGATGAGGTCGTGGTCGAGAGGCCCGAGCTCGTCGCCCCGGAAGACCGGGCCCGTGACCTCGGACAGCGAGAGTTGGAGCGACAGCAGCGGCGCGCGCGGCGCGCGCAGCACGCTCGATCGGTAGTCGGGCGTCAGCGCCGGCGGATGCTGGCTCCGGTCGCGTTGCAGGAACTCGTCGTCGATGGCCATCGGCCTTCCTCCTCGGGGACCCCGCCGGGACGGCGAGGCCCGCAGCCTCGTGTCAGGCCGACGCGGCGGCGGGCCGCGACGCCTCGGTGCCCCAAACCTCCTCGGCGATCTCGACGATCATCGCGAGCTTCGCCCATTGCTCGTCCTCGGCCAGCGTGTTGCCCTCCTGGGTCGAGGCGAAGCCGCATTGCGGGGACAGGCAGAGCTGGTCGAGGTCGACGTATTTCGTCGCCTCGTCGATGCGCCGCTTCACGTCGTCCTTCACCTCGAGGACGCCCGTCTTTGATGTGACGAGGCCGAGCACCACGCTCTTGCCCTTGGGCAGGAAGCGCAGGGGCTCGAAGCCGCCGGCCCGGTCGGTGTCCCACTCCATGAAGTAGCCGTCCACCGGCATGGCGTTGAAGAGCGTCTCCGCCACGGGCTCGTAGCCCCCCGACGCGATGAAGGTCGAGCGGAAGTTGCCGCGGCACAGATGCATCGTGATCGCGAGGTCCTCGGGCTTGTTCTCCAGCGCCTCCCGGACCATGCCGGCATAGATGTCGGGCTGGCGCTCGGGATCGTCGCCGCGCGAGCGCAGCATCTCCCGCTGCTCGGGATCGCACAGATAGGCGAACGAGATGTCGTCGAGCTGGAGGTAGCGGCAGCCCGCGTCGTAGAAGGCGTGGACCGCCCGGCCGTAGGCGGCGCCGACATCGGCGTAGAAGGCCTCCATCTCGGGATAGAGCCCCATGTTGATCATCTTCCGGCCGCCCCGGTAGTGGAGCATGCTCGGGCCGGGAATCGTCATCTTCGGCGTCGAGGCGGGCGAGACGGTCTCCTTCAGGAACCGGAAATGGTCGATCATCGGATGGCCCGAGAAGCCGACCTTGCCGGTGATCCGCAGCGCCTTGGCGATGCCGACGCCGCCCTTGAAGTTCATGCCCGAATCCGCGTCGACCGAGGTGACGCCGTCGAGCTCCTGCAGGAAGTCGAAATGCCAATAGGCGCGGCGGAACTCGCCGTCCGTGATCCCCTTGAGGCCGATCGCCTCCTGGCGGGCGACGATCTTGGCGATCTCGGCATTCTCGACGGCCTTCAGCGCGGCGTCGTCGATCGCGCCCGCGGCGCGCCTGTCGCGCGCCTCCTTGAGCGGAGCGCTGCGCAGCAGGCTGCCGACCTGGTCGGCGCGAAAGGGCGGGCGGGTGCGATTCATGGCGGGCTCCGTGGGATCAGGAAACGGGGTGGGCGTGCGGCCCGCGACGCCGAGATGGCGCTCCAGCGGCGCGGGGTCCGCGACGAGGTCCCGGCTCGACCCGGCATGCACGATCGCGCCGCGGTCGAGGATGATGGCGCGGTCCGTGACCGCGAGGATCTTCTGGGCGTGCTGCTCGACGATGAGGGCCGAGAGGCCCTCCTCGCGGGTGAGGCGCGCGAGGGCGGCGAGCAGTTCCTCGATGATGATGGGAGCGAGGCCCTCGGTCGGCTCGTCGAGCAGGATGAGCCCCGGATTGAGGATCAGCGCCCGGCCGATGGCGAGCATCTGCTGCTCGCCGCCCGAAAGCTGGTTGCCCAGGTTCGTGCGCCGCTGCCCCAGGCGCGGGAAGAGCTCGAAGATGCGCGGCACGGTCCAGGGACCGGGGCGGGCCACCGCCGTGAGGTTCTCCTCGACGGTGAGGGAACGGAAGACGTTGCGCTCCTGCGGCACCCAGCCGATGCCGGCCCCCGCGCGCCGGTCCGGGGAGAGGCCCGTGATGTCCCGGCCCCTGAGCGCGATCGTGCCGCCGTGGCGGCGGGTGACGCCGATGATCGTGTTGAGGAGGGTCGTCTTGCCGGTCCCGTTGCGCCCGAGGACCGCCATGGACTGGCCCTCGGCCAGGGCGAGGTCGATCCCGTCGATGACGATCGCGGGGCCGTAGCCGGCGCGAAGGCCCCGGATCGAGAGAAGCTCAGCCATCGACGGAGGTCCCCAGATACACCGCGCGCACGCGGGGATCGGCGGCGATCTCGGCGGGCGTTCCTTCCGTGAGGAGCGCGCCGTCGACGAGTACCGAGATCCGGTCCGCGAAGGAGAAGACGAGGTCCATGTCGTGCTCGATCAGCAGGACCGAGACGTCCCGGGGCAGGGCCGCGACCGTGTCGAGGAGCTCGCGCCGCTCCGCCTCCGGCACGCCGGCGGCGGGCTCGTCGAGGAGGAGCACGCGCGGACGGCACGCGAAGGCGACCGCGATCTCCAGGAGCCGCTGCTTGCCGTAGGGCAGGTTCGCGGTGCGCTCGTCGAGGACGTCGAGGAGGCGGAAGCGGCCGGCGATGTCGACGATCTCGTCGGCGATGCCGCGTCGCCTTCCCGCCACGCGCCACCAGTCGCGGCCTCCGCCGAGGCGCTCGGAGACGGCGAGGCCCAGCGTCTCGAGGGGGGTCAGGGCCGGGAAGAGCTGGTTGATCTGGAAGGTGCGGGCGAGCCCGAGGCGCACGCGGGCCTCCGCGCGCAGGTCCGTGATGTCCTGGCCCTCCAGCAGGATCCGGCCGGCGGAGGGCGCCAGGACCCCCGTGAGCAGGTTCACGAAGGTGGTCTTGCCTGCGCCGTTGGGGCCGATCAGGGCGTGGCGCGCCCCTGGCGCGAGGCGGAAGGAGACGTCGTCGGTGGCGACGATGCCGCCGAACCGCTTGGCGAGGCCGACCGTCTCGAGGGCGCTGTGCATCTCAGGCATCCTCGACGGGTTTCGCGGGGATCCCCACGGGGGCGGCGAGGCGCCGCCCGGTAAGGCGCCGCCAGAGGGCGGCGGGGGCGGCGGTGACGCGGTCGCGGCCGACGAGCACGAGGATGACGAGGAGCACGCCGATCCAGAAGTGCCAGTATTGCGGCGTGATCGCCGACAGGTGGTCCTGCAGCACCTTGAAGAGGACGGCCCCGATCAGGCCGCCATAGAGGTAGCCCACGCCGCCGATCACGAGGACGAGGAGCACGTCCGCCGAGCGGTGGAAGGCGAGCACGTCGAGCGACACGAACTGGGTCGTCTGGGCGAGCAGCGCTCCCGCGATGCCGGCATAGGCCGCCGAGAGGGTGTAGACCGCGATCAGCCGGCGGTTCACGGGGATGCCGACGGCGCGGGCCCGCAGGGGATTGTCGCGGATCGCCCTGAGCGAGAGCCCGAAGGGCGAGACCACGATCCGCCGCGCCACGACGAAGAGCAGGAAGGTCACGGCCAGGCTGTAGACGTAGGCCGTGCGGCCGAAGATGTCGAACTCGAACAGGCCCAGCACCGGGCCCATGACGATGCCCTGGAGCCCGTCGGCGCCGCCCGTGAGCCAGGCCGCCTGGTTGGCCACCTCGGCCAGCACCAGGGCGACCCCCAGCGTCACCATGAGCTTCGTCAGGTCCGTGCCGCGCAGGACGAAGAAGCTCGTCGCGAACCCAAGCGCCGCCGACAGGAGCGCCGCGACCCCGAGGCCGGCCAGCGGATCGGGCACGCCGTGCTTGGCCAGCAGCCCCGCCGCGTAGGCCCCGAGGCCGAAGAAGGCGGCATGCCCGAGGGACACGATGCCCGCATAGCCCAGGATGAGGTCGAGCGAGAGGGCGAAGAGGCCGATGATCGCGATCTCGTTGAGGAGGAGGTGGCGCCCGGGCAGCAGGAGGACGCTCGCGGCCGCCGCCGCCCAGAAGGCGATCTCCGGGAGGCTCCACCGGCCCCGCCGGGTGAGCGCCGCCGCCGCCTGTCGG
>DASPJU010000655.1:0-8645 GCA_035628475.1 Salinarimonas sp.
TGCCGCGTGCTCACGGGCGACATCTTCCGCCTGAGCAAGCCCTTCGACCAAGAGGCCCTGATGCGCGCGGTCGCGGAGGTGCTCGCCCGGTCCGGGAGCGGCGTGGTGGTGCCCCTGCGCCCGAGGGCGGGCTGAGCGCCGGCGCGGTCCGACCGGTCCCCGGGCCGGGCGGCGACGGGCTGTCCGGCCGGCATCCCATGATCGCCGCCGTGACGGCCGGAACGGCGGGCGCCGTCCCGCCGTTCGCCTGCCCGAGACCCTGAAGGATCCTGCCGCCATGCCCATCGTCCTGGCGCTCGCCGCGGCGCTCGTCGCGGGGACGGGGCCGGCCGCCCGAGCCGAGTCCCCCCTCGGCCCGCATGCCCTGACGAACCTGTCGGACGCGCTGATGCGCGCCTACAACGACGACGACGCGGCCGCGATGCATGGCCTCCTCGCGCCGCCCCTGCGGGCGCGCTACACGCCCGAGGCCGTCCGGACCGCGCTGACGCGGTGCCGCGTGCTCACGGGCGACATCTTCCGCCTGAGCACGCCGTCCTGGGGAGCCCGCAATTACGGGTTCTTCGCCGTCTATGCCGAGACGGCGGTGTTCGAGATGATCCTGGAGATCGGCCCGGACGGGCGGATCCTGCATTGGGTGATCACGGACGACGTCACGGCCGACGAGCAGCAATGCCGGCTGAGCAGGTCCTGAGGCGCGACCGCGTCGCGGCAGGCGGCTGCCGGAGCCCCGACCCTCCGATCCGGCGCGGCGCGTGGCGGTCACGCGACGACAGGGAACCGATGTGGCGGCCCGCGCGGCCTCGTCGCCGTCGCGCATGCGCCGCCTGCCTCGGCCGATGCGGGTTTCGCAAGAAGAAGGCCCGGCATGGTGACCGGGCCTTCGGGCGTTCCATAGGCGGCGGCGTGGAGTCCCCGGTCTCCGGCGCGGTCCCATGAGGAACCGGGGCCGCGGCCCCGGGACATGGCCTAGAACTTGTAGTTCAGGCCCACGCGGGCGATGTGCCCTTCCGTCTCGAAGCGCGACGTGTAGGAGTTGAGGCCGACCCCCGGGATCGCGTTCACGACGACGTTCTGCGAGCCGAGGTCGTAGTAGAGATATTCGGCCTTGAGCGTCAGGTTGTTGGTGAAGGCGTATTCCACGCCCGCGCCGATCGTGTAGCCGACCTCCACGCCGCTCTTGCGGCCGGTGAACTGCAGGGCGCCGGGGCTGTTGAAGAAGTCCGCCTGGTAGTTCACGTCGCCATAGGCGAGACCGCCCGTGGCGTAGACGAGCGCGCGACCGAACGCGACGCCGAGGCGCGCCCGCACGGTCCCGAGATATTCGAGATCCTGCGAGAAGGTGCTGCGGGTGCCGGCCAGGGCCGCGCCGAAGGTGACCGGGCTGCGATAGTCCGTCGAGGTGCCGAGGTCCGTGTAGGAGATGTCGGCCTCGACGCCGGCGACGAAGGCGCCGAACTGCAGGTTGTATCCGATCTGCGCGCCGCCGATGAAGCCGTCCTGGTCGAAGGACAGGCTCGGCGGGCGGGCCAGCGCGCCCACGTTCGCGATCGTGTTGGCGGCGTTGCCCTGGGTGCGGATGTCGCTCTCGCTGAAGGCGTAGCCGGCGTGGACGCCGACATAGAAGCCCGTCCAGGTGAAGACCGGAACGGTCATGATGGGGGCGATCGGGGCCACGGCCCGGCGCGGGAGATCGGCTGCGCCGGCGGCGACGGTCAGGCCAGCCAGGGCGATCGTCGAAAGGAGAAGCTGCTTCACGGACTGATTTTCCCAGGTTCTTCGGAGACGGGCGGGCAGCATTGCCGTAACGGCAGCCGTTCGGCTGTCACAAACCTGCCGCAGTCGCGGGAAATCGATGGGGCGCGACCAGCGCGCCTGCACAAGTCGCGTCAGCCTCGAATGCTCTGACGTCGCCCTCCTGGGTTCCACAAATATTTCACGTATTTTGAGGGCGTCACGCTCGCGCCGTTCCTGCCGCGTGTCCGACGCGATCCGGCCGAGCGCCCTCTCCCGTCCATCCCGCCCGGTTGCCCCCCGGGCACGGATCGGCTAGAGAGGTCGTCGCACGCACCCGTAGCTCAGCTGGATAGAGCGTTGCCCTCCGAAGGTGGAGGACACGAACTAGGTCCAGGCCCGGTGCCCCTTATTCCTCAACAGTTTACCCAACCAAGCCGCCGGAGCGGTCCGTCTGGGACGTTCTCGCGGCACGAAAGCGCCACGACCGTTAGACGCGATGCAGCCTAGGCGCCTCCGATCACGTCGTTATTGGGCGATCGAGGGACGTGCGGATCTGCTGCGCACTGGCTGGTTGGGCGCCGCACGAGGCGAGCCGACGAACGGCGTCAGTGACCCAAGCTCGGTTCGAGCGGGTCGATCCCCAAGGGGCGTCCTCCAGGCCGACTCGGACATGGCCACCCCGGTCAACGACGGCCTCGATGAGCGGCGCCACGTCGACCTCGAGCCCAGCTACCATCCAGGGCGCTCCCACCGCGACCTCCTCCAGCAGTGCGAGATGGGCATCGAGGTAGGGCGCTCGCGGCGGGGCGCCCCAAGCAAACCCGTCCGAGAACATGAAACGGTAGATCGGGGTTGGCAGCCCCGGCCGGCGTGCCGCCATCAGGGCGCCCAGTCTCGTAAAACCGAGCTCGTAGATGGCGTAGCTCGGGCGCACGTTGTGAGCCGCGCAGATCCGCAGACCCTCTGCGATGTGGTCTTCCGGATTGAGGTAGACGACGCCCAGCTCCCCGCGCTCGTGGCCATCGATGCGGGTGAAGTTCACGCTGCCAGGATCGACCACTGCCCAATCGACGAGACCGCGTCGGGCGAGCGCCTCGAGATGAGCGTAGCGCTCGGAAGCCGAGCGCAGCTCGCCGGCGAAGCCCGATCCGGCGATTGGGATCGTGGGATAGACGATGGCGTCCACCTGCGCGCGGATGCCTTCGATGATGCGGGCATAGATCTGCCAGTCGTCTCGCTGCCGCCCAGTCGTCTCCTCATAGGCGTGGACATGCACGATCCCTGCTCCCTCCCGGGCACAGGTGATCGCCTCGGCGACGATTTCCTCGACCGTCACGGGTGCGAGCGGCTGGCGCTCCCGGCCCCAAGGACCATTCAGCGCTACCTCAAGCCAGACCTCGCGGGTCATCGCGGGCCCTGGCCGGGTCGGCTCAGGATGATCGTCCATTAGAAACCCGCGGGCATCATGCCCTTCGCTGCGAGGACTCGACCCGCCCCCGGCCCGGTGAGAGCTCCCAGGAACGCTTGCGCCGCGGTGAGGTCCGAAGGAGCGGCGGAGATGGTCCCCGAGTAAGTTGTATAGTTCTGAACCTCCTCCGGCAGGGGTCCAACCAAAACAGCCTCTTTGACGGCCAGGATCTCGCTTATCTGGTGGATCGCTACATCTGCCTCCCCAGAAACAACCCGGGATGCGACAAGCCCGCCCGGCACCAGGACCGCCTTCGCCTTGATCTGGTCTGCGATGCCCCAGCGCGCAAATAGCTGGGCTAGGTAGAGGCCACTCGACCCGCCCGCTGCGGGATCGATCATCGCAACGGAGCGTGCGGAGAGAAGGGCTGTCTTGAAGGCCTCCGCCGTTGAGATGTCAGGCTTCGGCGCGCCTGCTCGGACCGCGACCCCAATGCCTACCCGCGCAAGCTCCCGAGGGCTCTCGGCAAATACACGGCCCCGCTTGGCGAGGTCAGCGAACCCTGCGGGTGTGAGCACCAACACGTCGAAGGCCTCGCCTCCATTGATCCGACGCACGACGGCGCCGGCAGTGTCGTTTTGGACAACTACCTTGTGCCCAGTCTCACGCTCAAAAGCCGGAACCAGTTCCTCGATCACGGGCTTGTAAGCTCCGGTTGTCAGAACCTTGATCTCCGCCGCGCCCGCCTCGGCGGCCCAAGCGAGAAGCAATACAGCGACGAAGCCCACTCTCATGCTCATCTCCGGTTTGACGATCCGTCCTCGAGTGGTGGCTCGTGCCACATCTCACGTGGAGTGATCGCTCAAAAACGCAATGATGACGAGGGGTAAAGGGCCAGAACGCTCTCTGCTCAGTGTCAAGCTACGTTTGTTGTCGCTCATGCGGGAGATCACCCAAAGAGTGCATCGATGTCGTTTTGCGAGGTGACACCCTCGTCCTCGTCGAGGGCCGGGCCGTTCAGCAGTGCGCGTTCACCGGCTCGGTTTGCATCGGGGAGAACCTCGACCTCCTGGAAGCTCTCCAGCCCGCCCCAGATCTCGATCATGCGGTTGACCCGCTCCTCCACAAAGCGCATGGCATTCACCACCTTCGAGATGCGCTGGCCCGTAATGTCCTGGAAGTTGCAAGCCTCGAAAACGGCGACGACGCGCTCCCCGATCTCAGCCGCAAGCGCGCCCTCTTCGCCGCTCAGACGAGCGCTCAGGTTTGCGGCAAGATCGTCTATGGCCTCCGCGGACTCCAGAATCAGATTCGTCGCGTCCTCGGTGCCCAGCACGACCGCGCCAAGTTCGTCAGTCACTCGCCCCATCTCGCGCCCCTGAGCACCTGCAAAGTGCAGGGTCGCGATCTCCTGCTTTGTTCGCTGGATCGCAGCCGAGATTGCGTCGAGCTCGTCCTTGAGGCGTTGAGCTTCCCTCAGATCACGCCGTTGCTCCTCGAGGATTGCTTGCGACACCTCAGTAGCGGGCTGAATCAGTAGCTTCAGATCAGCAAACGCCGCCATAATCTCGGCATGCCGCTGGGGCTCTGGAGCCGAAGGCACGGTGGGCCGGCCCTCGATTCGATAAGGTCTGCCAGCTCTGCTCATGACCCGACCACCGCGTCGATTTTTCCCTTGAGGGTCTCCACGTTGAAAGGCTTCACAATGTAGTTGTTCACACCAGCCTTCTTGGCTGCGATGACGTTCTCAGTCTTAGACTCGGCCGTGATCATAATGAACGGTGTCGTGCGAAGCTTCTCGTCGGCGCGCACGTGCCGTAGGAGCTCATAGCCTGTCATCGGCTCCATGTTCCAATCGGAGATGATCAGCCCATACTTGCGGGCTTTGAGCTTCTCGAGCGCCGCGGTGCCGTCGGATGCGTCGTCGACATCCTCGAAGCCGAGCTGCTTGAGGAGGTTGCGAATGATGCGGATCATCGTCTGGTAGTCGTCCACGACGAGGATCGGCATCGAGAGATCGAAAGCCATCGGCGGCACTCTGGGTTTGACGGAAGTTGAGTTCAGGCGGCTTGGCGCGACGGCTCGCGGGCCAGTGCCGCGTCGACGTCGAGCTCGATGAGGAGCTCCCCATCGAGGCGGTAGACACCCCGGGACAGGGCTGCCCAGCGGCGGTCCATGTGGGTTGGGTTCGGCTGGCGCTGCTCGGGATCGAGCTTCATGACCTCGCCCACCGAGTCCACGAGCAGGCCATCGGACTCGCCGACATGCTCGATGCCGAGGGCGGTCTGTGTGGATCCGGCCGGGGCGCTCCCGACGCCCAGGAGCCGGCGCAGGCTCAAGGCCGTGACGACCCGGCCGCGCAGGTTCAGGAGCCCCACAATCTCGCCTGGGGCGAGCGGCACGCTTGTCAAGCTGTTGGGCACGAACACGTCGTGCACGCGCCCGATCGGCACGCCGAGCAGCTCGCCTGCGACCCTCACGGTCACGAGTTCGTTGTGAGCGCCAGCTGCTTGGGCGCCGGCCGGCTTGTCGGTAGTAGCGGGGTTGCTCACGCGGCGATCTCCTGGGGCACGTCGAGGTCGTTCAGTGACTGGACCAAGCCAGCCCGGTCGAACTTGGCGACGAAATCGCCGATCTGGAGGCGCCGGGCGCGCTCCACGAGCTCCGGCGTGACGCCGGCGGCCAGCGCCACCACGGGCAGGCCCGCGTGGCGCCCGCCGGCGCGGACCGCCTCGACGAGCTGGAAGCCGTCGCGGCCGGGCATCTCGACGTCGGTGACGAGGATGTCGACCCGGAGCCCCGATCCCAGCACGCCCATGGCCTCGTCCGCCGAGCCCGCCGTGACCACCCGGTAGCCCGCCGCCTTGAGGACGGGGGTGAGCATGTCGCGGAAGAAGGCCGAGTCGTCGACGAGCAGCACCGTGCGCGAGGCGCCCACCGCCTTGACCGGCCCGCCGCTCGACCAGTCGTCGTGAGCCAGCGGCAGGTAATGGGCGATGTTGACGATCTCGGTGGCGCGGCCGCGGATGACGGCCGAGCCCACCAGGTCGGAGCGGTCCGCCGCGAGCTCGATGTCCAGGCGGTCGTCGACGATGTCGACGATCTCGTCCACCACGAGGCCCATGGAGCGGTCCCCGTCGGAGAAGACCACCAGCGCCTGGCTGCCCTCGCGCCGGATCGCGACCTCGGGGCCGGCGGGCACGAGGGGCATGAGGCGGCCGCGATACTGGATGAGCGGGCGCCCGCCCACCCATTCGATCTTGGCGGCGTCGACCTCCTCCAGGCGCGTGACGAGCGACAGGGGCACCGCCTTGTGGCTCTGGCCGCCGCCGCGAAAGACGAGCAGCGTGACGGTCTCGTCGTGCTCGGCGGGGCCGGGCTCGACCGCCTCGTCGGCGCCGAACCCGTTCTCGCCCGTGCCGGAGCCCACCATCTTGGCGACGCCGTTGGGGTCGATGATGAGCACCACGGCTCCGTCGCCGAGGATGGTGTTGCCCGAGAAGAGCTGGATGTGCCGCAGCTTCGAGGACATCGGCTTCACGACGATCTCCTCCGTGTGGAAGACGCCGTCGACGAGGATGCCGAAGCGCTGGCGGCCGACCTGGCTCACCACCACGAAGCCCTCGTCGCCCGCTTCCGCCTCGGCGCCGGGCAGGCCCAGCACCTTGGAGATCGGCACGATGGGCAGGAGCCGGTCGCGCAGGCGCAGGACGGGCGTGCCGTTGATGCGCTCGATCGAATGGTCGGAGCCCGGCTTGACCCGCACGAGCTCCAGCACCGCCACCTGCGGGATCGCGAAGCGCTGGTCGCGGGCCGAGACGATGAGGGCCGCCACGATGGCGAGCGTCAGCGGGATCTTGATCGTGAAGGTGGTGCCGCGTCCCGGCTCCGACCGGATCTCGATCGTGCCGCCGATGAGCTCGATATTGGTCTTGACCACGTCCATGCCGACGCCGCGGCCCGACACGGCGGTGACGGCCTTGGCGGTGGAGAAGCCCGGGTGGAAGATGAACTTGGCGACCTGCGCCTCGCTCATGCGCTCCACCTCGGCCTCGGAGGCGAGGCCCCGCTCCGTCGCCTTGCGGCGGATGGCGCCGAAATCGAGGCCCCGGCCGTCGTCCGAGATCTCGATGGTGATCGTGCCGCCCTCGTGATAGGCGTTGAGCCGGATCGTGCCGCGCTCCGGCTTGCCGGCGGCCTTGCGCTCCGGGCCCGTCTCGATGCCGTGATCCGCGGAGTTGCGGATCATGTGGGTGAGCGGGTCCTTGATGACCTCGAGCACCTGGCGGTCGAGCTCGGTCTCGGCGCCCTGCATCACGAGCTCGATCTTCTTGTTGAGCTCGGAGGAGAGGTCGCGGATGACGCGGGGCAGCTTCTGCCACGCGGTGCCGATGGGCTGCATGCGCGTCTTCATGACGCCCTCCTGCAGCTCCGCCGTGACGTGGGACAGGCGCTGGAGGGGCACCTTGTAGGCGCTGTCGTCCTCGCGCCGGGCGATCTCCAGGAGCTGGTTGCGGGTCAGCACCAGCTCCGAGACCATGGTCATGAGGTGCTCGAGGGTGTCGACGTTGACCCGGATGGTCTGCACCTTCGAGACGCCGTCGCCCTCGCCGCCCTCGGGCCGCTCGGGCTTGGGCTCGGCGCGGGGCGCCGGGCGGGCGGGGGCGGGCTTGGGCGCGGGCTCAGCCTCGGGCATCGCGGCCGCGGCGGGCGGGGGCGGCGCGACCGGAGCCGGGAGGGGCGCGATCTCCTCGACGGCGGTCTCGCGGAAGGCGCGCTCGAGATCGTCGAGGGAGACCTCGCCGGGCTTGAGCGGGCGCTCCAGGATCTGAAGGACCATCTCGCCGGCCACGGGCTTCGGGGACGGCGGGGGCGCGGCGGGCGCCGGCTCGGGGGGGCCCAGCGCCATGCGCTCCAGCTCGCCGATGAGGTCGCCGTCCACGCCCTCGGGCTCGGCGGCGGTGCGCTCGAGCTCGCCGAGGATCTCCTTGACCCGGTCCAGCGTCGCGAGGATGAGGGTGACGGCCCCGGTCGTGACGGGCATCCCGTCCCGGAACTTGCCCATGAGGGTCTCGGCCGCGTGCGCCAGCGCCTCGAGGCGGGGCAGGCCGAGGAAGCCGCAGGTGCCCTTGATGGTGTGCACCAGGCGGAAGATATTCCTCAGGATGGTCTCGTTGTTCGGATCCTGCTCGAACCGGACCAGCTCGATATCAATCGTTTCGAGATGTTCGCTCGACTCCGTCAGGAACTCGCGCAGCAAATCGTCCATGGCAGCTGATACTCACACAAGCCGAACGGGGGCCGGGTGCGTCGGCTCCGACGCACCCGGCGAGGCGAGATCACGCGGCCTTGACGCCGGAGAGGAAGGCGTCAACCTCGCGGCTGAGGTCGTTCGAGTGGCGGGCCAGCTCCTGCGCTGCCCCAAGCACCTGGGCTGCAGCCGCGCCCGTCTCGCCTGCGCCGCGCTTCACGTCGGCGATGTTGCCCGTGACCTGCTCGG
>DASPJU010000656.1:0-2146 GCA_035628475.1 Salinarimonas sp.
CCGTGCATACGGAAAGTACCCCTCATCGCCCTCGCAGGTGTAGTCTGGCGCGATCGTGGTCTGGGACGGGCCCAGGCGCCTGTCGAACCTGCGCCTGCACGGACCCGACGTTCTGGATGGGCGGGACTGCTTCCACCGGAGCAAAGCCGGCATCGCGGCTTCCTGTGAGGGGCGGCGCGGCAGGCCGCGGTTCGAGGCGGTCGGGCTGCTCGACGGCCGGATCGTCACGGTGATCTTCGCGCCGCTCGGCTCGGAGGCGGTCTCGCTCATGAGCTTGCGGCCGGCGAGCAAGAGGGAGAGACGCGGCTATGCGAACACCTCGGCGGATCGTTCCGCTGCTGGCTGAGGTGGAAGCGCGCGTCCAGGCCAGGATCGCCAACGATCCCGACAACCCGGAGCTCACGCACGATGAGATCGCGTCCCTGCGCCCCACCCGCGAGGTGCTCGCCCCTGCCCTTCATGCCGCCCTCACCCGCCGCCCCGGCCAGCGCGGGCCCGGCAAGCCGCTCGCCAAGATCGCCGTCACGCTCCGCGTCGATGACGATGTCGTTGAGGCCTTCAAGGCCGACGGCGCGGGCTGGCAGACTCGGATGAACGAGGCCGTGCGCAAGGCGCGTCTGGGCTGAGGGATCCGCAGCCCTCCTGATTGCCCTCGTACCCGTTTCGTTCTAAGCACGAACCCCGACGCGGCGCCCTGTCCGGTTGGATTCGGGGCTCGCGGCGTTATGTAAGCCGATCCTCTACGCGACGAGCCCGAGCCCATGGCCGATCTGGAAAAGATGTTCGACCGCGCGAAAGCGGGCGATCCCCATGCCCGGGCGATCACGATCCGCGGCGCGCGCGAGCACAATCTCAAGAACGTGGACCTGACGATCCCCCGCGACGCTCTCGTGGTGTTCACGGGCCTGTCGGGATCGGGCAAGAGCTCGCTCGCCTTCGACACGATCTACGCGGAGGGCCAACGGCGCTACGTCGAGTCGCTTTCGGCCTATGCGCGCCAGTTCCTGGAGAAGATGTCGAAGCCGGACGTCGACCAGATCGACGGCCTGTCCCCCGCCATCTCCATCGAGCAGAAGACGACCTCCAAGAACCCGCGCTCGACGGTCGGCACGGTCACCGAGATCTACGACTACATGCGCCTGCTCTGGGCGCGCGTCGGCATCCCCTATTCGCCCGCCACGGGGCTCCCAATCGAGAGCCAGACCGTGAGCCAGATGGTCGACCGGGTTCTGGCGTTGCCCGAAAAGACCCGCCTTTTTCTGCTCGCCCCCGTGGTGCGCGGGCGCAAGGGCGAGTACCGCAAGGAGCTGGCCGAGTTCCAGAAGAAGGGCTTCCAGCGCGTCAAGATCGACGGCGAGTATTACGAGGTCGGCGACGCGCCGACGCTGGACAAGAAGTACAAGCACGACATCGACGTGGTGGTGGACCGCGTGGTGGTGCGCGCCGACATGGCGTCGCGCCTGGCCGATTCCTTCGAGACGGCGCTGGAGCTCGCCGACGGCATCGCCGTGATCGAGTTCGCGGACGAGACGGAAGCCGACGGAAGCCCCAAGCGCGTCACCTTCTCGAGCCGCTTCGCCTGCCCGGAATCCGGCTTCACGATCTCCGAGATCGAGCCGCGCCTGTTCTCGTTCAACAATCCCTACGGCGCCTGCCCGGTCTGCGATGGGCTAGGCGCGAAGCTGGCCTTCGACGCCGACCTTGTGGTGCCCGACAAGGACCGCACCCTGCACAAGGGGGCGATCTCGCCCTGGGCCAAGGGCCCCTCGCCTCTCTACACCCAGACCCTGCAGGCGCTCGCCCGCCACTACGGCTTCTCGATGGACACCCCCTGGTGGAAGCTGCCGGAGGATGCCAGGCAGGTGATCCTGCACGGCTCGGGCGGGGAGAAGATCCGCTTCATCTACGACGACAACGCCCGCAAGTACGAGGTCAACAAGACCTTCGAAGGGGTGCTGCCGAACCTGGAGCGGCGCTGGCGCGAGACCGACAGCGCCTGGGTGCGCGAAGAGCTCGCGCGCTTCCAGGCCGAGACCCCCTGTGAGACCTGCGAGGGCAAGCGGCTGCGCCCCGAGGCCCTGGCGGTCAAGGTGGCGGCCAAGGATATCGCCGAGGTGTCGTCCTACTCCATCAGCGCCGCTCGCGA
>DASPJU010000657.1:0-2876 GCA_035628475.1 Salinarimonas sp.
TTGCAGACCGCGCGGAGCTCCCCTGGCGCGGCCGAACGCTGCGAGGACACATCGCAGACGGAACCCTCACGCGCGTACACCTAGAACCGATCGCGCGAGCGTGCGGCCTGCCTTACGAGTGGTTCACCGCCGACATACCGGCGCTACTTCGCGGCAGTGGGCCAGCCGTCGAAGATCGCGCCCGCCTAGACCGGCTCGAGGAAGCCGTCGACGCGATCCTCCAAGCCCTGAAAGCTACTCCTGCACCAGCCGAAGAGGCGAACGGTGGTCCATCGCTGCTTGACCTCGCCGGCGATCTCCCCGAAGGATTCCCGCTCGCGCCTCAAGAACGTCGGCAAGTTCGGTGAAGCTCTCGCCGCGAGCGCCCGTCTCGCTGAGCGATGCCCCGATCGTCCTCGCCGTCGCGGCGAGAATGACGCATCCGTGGGCGAGGCCCTCCGCCTCACTCACGGAGAGCATCGTGTGTTTGGCTGTTTGCATCCCTGCTCGCTCCTTCCCTAGGCGGGGGGTGGCGGCGCGCTTCCCGTCGCGCCGCGTTGACGAACTCCGACCAACGGTAGAGCGGCTTCGGGGCTCGTAGCAAGTGTCACGACCCTGACATTTCGCCCACCCCAAACGGGTGAGTCCCCTGCAAACGACGCTGTTTTCTTGTGCATCCTCGCTCCCCAATGGACAGATGTATGAGGTATCGGTGCGCAAGAGCGGGTACCTGAGGCCGTTTGTGTTCTTCTGTCGGATCTCGGACCTGGCGCGTTTACGCTCGTCCACGGCGGGCACACACCAGAACATGGTGCGTCACGACCCCCGCGCGCGGGGATCACCAACAGCCGGCTGACCAACCACGATTGCGAGTCCCACCCGAACGCCCCGCCCCCAGCAGCGGGGCGTTCGTTCGTCCAGGCCCCTTGCGTCTAGCGCCCCTACGGTGAGAAGGTCCCCGCACCATGCGCGCAGCCCTCGCCATCGTCTTCCTGCTAGCCGTTCCTGGCGTAGCCTCAGGCCACCCCACCTCGTGGTACTGGAGCGAGGATCGCGCCGAACTGAAATACCTTGCCCGGTACAACGGCACCGAAGACGTCGCTTGCGCCGGGTGGGGACACCGAATCCGAAGCGACGACAACCCTCGGCTCTGGCTCTACAAACACTTCGACTGTCTCGCCTGGTACTGGGACGGCGACTCCGACGAAGACGAGCTGCACGTTCTCGGCCGGCGGCGATTCGTCGTGTACGACTGAGCCGCCGCTCAAACCGCCTCCTCGTTTGCGCCCCGAAACGACTAATGGCCGGCCCGGGTGATGCCGGGCCGGCCATTAGACTACTTCTTGGTATTCAAGCCCCCTGAGTGTTGCACCAGGGGCGGGCGCTGGCAAGCGAGACCGAACGTCCCTTGCGCCAAGCGTCGCTTCGCCCGTCAGAGGGGCCACGGGTCGCGTTGCGCTAAGCCCCACCGGCGGTGGGCACAAGCACGCGGATGGCGAGACGATCAAAACTTGGGGCCCCTAATGGGACTGCCGTGGCAAGGACAGTCCTCACGCGGCAACGAGATGCAGCGCGACCGCGAGCTCCCGGTGAGCCTCAGCGAAAGCGCGGCAAGCGCGCATGGCGTACTCCCTGACGTCACCGTCGCACTCCACGTTCTGCACGTGAAGCAGCAGCCAAGAAATCCCGTCGATCGCCTCGTCAGCCGCCTCCTGAAAGCCGTCCGCGTCCCAGGACTTGCGGGCGCGACCGTACTCCTCGTCCCCCCACGCGAGACGCGCGGCAACGAGCCGCTCCACCGCGGGGTTCGCTGAGCCGACAGCGATGAGGCGCAGCGCCTGCTCCTCAAACGCCCGGTCCCGCACCGCGCCCACCGTGGGCGTAGCAGTTGTGCTACGCGGTGTGCTACAGGCGTGCCACTCCACAGGCCGGCCGCACCGGCAACACCCGCGCACCCTCGGGTTCGGGGACCGCAGGTACTCGGTGCAGTTCACACGCTCACCCGCACATCCCGCCGCGTCCCGTCCAGGAAAATCCGGGGCGCCCCGAGCCTGGTAGGCGCGTACCCGCGCTGCGCCGCATACCGCTCGAGCGCGAGAAAGCTCCCCGAGCTCGTGAAGTACCGGTGCCGGCGCTCCAGCCTGGAGCCGTCGTCCGTCAGTACGAACACGTCATTCGCCGTCACGCCAACCTTGTGGGTGTGGCCCGTGATGTACAGGTCCGCGTCCACCACGTTCGCGCCCTTCTCAAGGCCCGCCAACGACTGCCCGTTCCCCGTCCCGTGCCGAACGAACACCTTGTAGGCGACATCGCCGACGTGGTAGACGAACAGGGCGGCGGACTCGAAGTACGGGATGTCAAGCACCCAGCACAAGTCCTTGACCGGGCAATCACCGACCGCGCGGGTGATGCGGTCCTCATGGTTCCCCGGGTTCGCCCCGTCGATCTTGCCCTGCTCGGCGAGCGGCCGGACCTCCTCCGTCAACTCTCGCTTCGCGTCGCCGACCGACATCGTCTCGTCGTACACATCGGACTTCGCGCCGATGATCGCCGCGTTCAGCAGATCCCCGTTCAGCAGCAGGCTCACGTCCTGCGTCCCTGCGAGGTAGTCCAGCCATTGGCGCCACCGTTCCCGGTCGTGCATCTTCGCGCCCTTGTGGACGTCCCCGAGCGCGTACAGGTGATGCTGCGCCTGGCCCGTGTAGTCCCGGTGGATGACCGGGATCTCCTCAAGGAATGATGGTGAGAGGTCCGGGACGAGACTGAGATGACCGCCGCGCTGCTGACGGTACATCTCCCGGAACCGGTCGCGGGGGACGCCCGCGGCGCGAGCCGCAGCGTCGATGCTGCCGTACTCGCGCCGCAGCGCCTCTACATCCACGCTACTCGCCGCCGGT
>DASPJU010000658.1:0-3705 GCA_035628475.1 Salinarimonas sp.
ACTATCAGGACAGCCCGGAGGGGCGCGACGTCGTCAACAAGATGGTGCGGGTGGCGGATCTCACCCGCAGCGCCTTCATCAACGGCGATCTCTCGACCGTGATGAGCCCGCGCACGGTGATCACCTGGGCCGAGAACGCCGAGATCTTCGGCGACATCGGCTTCTCGTTCCGCGTCACCTTCGTGAACAAGTGCGACGAGCTGGAGCGGGCCCTCGTGGCGGAGTTCTACCAGCGCTCCTTCGGCAAGGAGCTGCCGGAGAGCGCGGTGAACGTGGCGCTGAGCTAGAGGGGCGGAGGGCGCCATGGCGGACCCGGTCGCGAAGGAACGGCGTCCCGCCCGCGAGCGGGCCCTCTACGAGACCGACTACTACGCCTGGATCCAGGAGCAGGTCGCGCTCCTGCGCGCCGGCCGCCTCGGTGAGGTCGACGCCGCCCATCTGGCCGAGGAGCTCGACGACGTGGGCAAGAGCGAGCGCGACAAGCTCGAGAGCGTGTTGCGCGTGCTCGTGATGCACATGCTGAAATGGGACCAGCAGCCCGAGCATCGCACCCCGAGCTGGGTTTTCTCGATCCGCGAGCAGAGGCGGCGCTACCGTCGGCTCCTCGAGCAGAGCCCCAGCCTCGCGGCAAAGCAGGACCGCCTGCTGGAGCAGGCCTATCCGGGCGCCCGGGACTGGGCCGCCAACGAGACGAACCTCACGATCGACGAGTTTCCCGACGCCTGCCCCTATTCCTGGGACGACCTGCTCGAGCGCCCGTTCGAGGTCGACCCCATGCCCCCGCGCTGAGCCCCCATGTCCATCTCCAACCGCAAGCCCGGCGACCGCAAGGAAGCCCCGACCGAGCCCCTCAAGCGCGCGGTGGCGGGCTGCATGCGCGCCATCGCGCAGAACGGTGAGCTGGAGGTCACCTTCGCCTCCGACCGTCCGGCGCTGATGAGCGACAAGGCGCGCCTGCCGGAGCCGCCGCGCCGGCTGACCCCCCACGACGTCTCGATCCTGCGCGGCAACGCCGATGCCATGGCGCTGCGGCTGGCCTGCCACGACGGGGCGACGCACCGCCGCCTCGCCCCCGAAGGCCAGGCGGCCCGCGCCGTGTTCGACGCGGTCGAGCAGGCCCGCGTCGAGGCGATCGGGTCCCGGCGCATGGCGGGCGTGGCCTCGAACCTCTCGGCCATGCTCGAGGACCGCTATCACCGGGCCGCCAAGTACGAGGACATCACGGATCGGGCCGACGCGCCGATGGAGGACGCGGTGGCCTTGATGGTGCGCGAGCGCCTCACCGGCCTGAAGCCCCCGCCGGCCGCGGCCAAGATCGTCGAGCTGTGGCGCGAGCACATCGAGGACAAGGCCGGCCGCAACCTCGACGGCCTGCTCGACTCCCTCGAGAACCAGCGCGCCTTCGCCCGCTCCGTGCGCGACCTGCTCGCCTCCCTCGACATGGACGACACCTCGGCGCTCGACCGCGACGAGGACGACGAGAACGAGGACGACAACCAGTCCAACGAGACCCAGGAGCCCCAGGAGGGCGAATCCGAGGAGCAGTCGCAGGGCGAGCGCGCCGAGGTCGAGGTCACGGACGATTCGAGCGAGGACGTCGAGGAGGGCGCGCAGGAAGCCGCCGACGCCCCCTCGGGCGAGCTCCCGGACGAGGCCGACGAGGCCGATTCGGAGGAGGCCTCCGAGGCGCCCCGCCCGCCCCCCTCCCGGGCCAACGAGCCGCGCGGGCCCGACTACAAGCCCTACACGGCGCGCTTCGACGAGATCGTGCTGGCCGAGGAGCTGTGCGACCCCGACGAGCTCACGCGGCTGCGCGCCTATCTCGACAAGCAGCTCGCCCATCTCCAGGGCGTGGTGGGGCGCCTCGCCAACCGCCTGCAGCGGCGCCTGCTCGCGCAGCAGAACCGGGCCTGGGAGTTCGACCTGGAGGAGGGGGCGCTGGATCCCGCGCGCCTGCCCCGCATCGTCATCGATCCCTACCAGCCCCTCTCCTTCAAGCAGGAGAAGGACACGAACTTCCGCGACACGGTCGTGACGCTGCTCCTCGACAATTCGGGCTCCATGCGCGGGCGCCCCATCACCGTGGCGGCGACCTGCGCCGACATCCTGGCCCGCACCCTGGAGCGCTGCGGCGTCAAGGTGGAGATCCTGGGCTTCACGACGCGGGCCTGGAAGGGCGGGCAGAGCCGCGAGTCCTGGCTCCAGGCCGGCAAGCCGCCGGCGCCCGGGCGCCTCAACGACCTGCGCCACATCGTCTACAAGCAGGCCGACGCCCCCTGGCGGCGGGCCCGGCGCAATCTCGGCCTCATGATGCGCGAGGGGCTCCTCAAGGAGAACATCGACGGGGAGGCCCTGGACTGGGCGCACAAGCGCCTGCTGGCGCGGCCCGAGCAGCGGCGCATCCTCATGGTGATCTCGGATGGCGCGCCGGTCGACGATTCCACCCTCTCGGTGAACCCGGGCAATTATCTCGAGCGGCACCTGCGCTGGATCATCGAGGAGATCGAGACCCGCTCGCCCGTGGAGCTCATCGCCATTGGCATCGGCCACGACGTGACCCGCTATTACCGGCGCGCCGTCACCATCGTGGACGCCGAGGAGCTCGGCGGCGTCATGACCGAGAAGCTCGCGGAGCTGTTCGAGGAGGACGCCCCCGCTCCCCCGCCGCGCCGCGCCGCCGGCGCCCGCCGGTGAGGCTCACGCGCCGGCGCTGGCTGGCGCTGGCGGGCCTCGGCGCGCTGGGCGGCACCGCCGCGCTGGGGCTCCGGCACCGCCTGCATGCCCGCTCGTCCGAGCGCCTGGACGGCCCGACCCCCGTCGCGATCCGGGCCGAGCCGATCCCCGCCTTCGGCCCCGACGAGCGCGTCGGCGCCCTGCGGTTCCGGGCGGGGCTGGCGCTCGCCTCGCCCCACGGCGCCTTCGGCGGGTTCTCGGGCCTCTGGCGCGCGCCGGACGGGGGCTCCCTCGTCGCGATCTCGGACGACGCGACCTGGCTCACCGCCCGCGTCGCGCGCGAGGCCGGCCGCCTCTCGGGCCTCGACGAGGCCCGGCTCGCCCCCGTGCTCGGTCCCGACGGCACGCCGCTCGCCCGCGGGCCGGCCTATGACACCGAGGCGCTCGCGATCCATGACGGCGTCGCCTATGTGGGCATCGAGCGGGCCCACGGGGTGATGCGCTTCGCCTTCGCGCAAGCGGGCGTGCTGGCGCGCGGCGTGCCCCTGCCGGTGCCGCCCGAGGCGGGGCGCCTGCCCGCCAATGCGGGGCTGGAGGCGATCGCGGTCCATCCCGGCGACGGCAGCCTCGTCGCCATCGCCGAGCAGGCGCGGCCGGGCCCCGACGCGCCGACGCGGGGCTTCATCCTCGCGGGCCCGCGCCCGGGCGCCTTCGCCGTGGCGCGCTCGGAGGGCTTCGACGTCACGGACCTGGCCTTCCTGCCCTCCGGGGAGGGCCTCCTCCTGGAGCGGCGCTTCAGCTTCGCCGCCGGCGTCGCCATGCGCCTGCGCCGGATCGCGGCGGACGCGTTCCGCCCCGGCGCCCTGGTGGACGGGCCCGTGATCGCCCGCGCCGGCCGCGAGCGCCCGATCGACAACATGGAGGGGCTCGCGGTCCATCACGAGGACGGGCGCCCGATCCTCACCCTCATCTCCGACGACAACTTCTCCCCCGTGCAGCGCACGGTGCTGCTGGAATTCGCCCTCGAGGACG
>DASPJU010000659.1:0-5039 GCA_035628475.1 Salinarimonas sp.
GCCCTTGTCGCCGTCGATGTAGGTGATGGTGGACTGGCACGAGGCCGTGGACATGAACCCCGGGTCGTAGGTGAACATGCCCGTCTGGGCGTAGAGCTTGCTGATGTCGATGACGCTGGGGCCGATCGTGCCCGGCTTGACCGTCATCTCCACCTGCTTGTCGCCGACGGTCACCGTGCTCTTGCTGTCGCTCATGGACGCGGGCCCTTTCTTGGTTCGGCCGCCGGACTCCGGTCGTCTCCCTCCGGCCCGGGATGGTCGTTCCGCGGCCCGGCCGGTTCCGTGCGTTTATGGTCACGCTGGCCGCTTCGGTTATCCTAATCGCCCGGCCCCGGCAAGCGCGCCAAAAGGCGGGTCCGACAGCGGAAAACGCCCGTGCGCGGGAGGGCGTTCCGGGAGGGGGCGCGCTTCACACTCCTTGATCGCGCAGCCGCCCCAGGCTCTCGTCGCGCCCCAGGACGGCCATGACGTCGAACAGGCCCGGCGACTGGGACCTGCCGGTGAGCGCGGCGCGCAGCGGCTGCGCCACCTGTCCAAGCTTCGCGCCGACCGCCTCCGCGTGCGCCCGCACCGCTCCCTCCGTCGAGGCGGCGGTCCAGTCGGGCAGGTCGGCGAGGCGCTCGACGATTCCCGCGAGGCGCTCGCGACCACCCTCGCTCAGCAGGCCCGCGGCCTTGTCGTCGAGGGGGAGCGGACGGGCCGCGTAGAGATAGGCCGCGCCGTCCCACAGCTCGCGAAGCGTCTTGGCGCGCTCCTTCAGCCCCGGCATGGCAGCGAGGAGCTTCGCCCGGAAGGTGGGCTCGAAGCGCTCGCGCCCGGCGGCCTCGGGGGCGCCGAGATCCGGCAGGATCGCCTCCAGGGCCTCGACGAGGCGCTCGTCGGACGCTCCCCGCATGTAGACGCCGTTGACGCTTTCAAGCTTGGCGAAGTCGAACCGGGCGGGCGAGCGCCCGATCCCGGACAGGTCGAAGGCCTCGATCATCTCCTGCGTCGAGAAGATCTCCTGGTCGCCGTGGCTCCAGCCGAGCCGCACCAGGTAGTTGCGCAGGGCTTCGGGCAGGTAGCCCATGCTCCGGTAGGCGTCGACGCCCAGCGCTCCGTGACGCTTGGAGAGCTTGGCGCCGTCCGGGCCGTGGATGAGCGGGATGTGCGACATGACCGGCACCTCCCAGCCCAGCGCGCCGTAAATCTGGCTCTGGCGGGCCGCGTTGGTGAGGTGGTCGTCGCCCCGGATGACGTGGGTCACTCCCATGTCGTGGTCATCTACCACCACGGCCAGCATGTAGGTCGGCGTGCCGTCGGAGCGCAGCAGCACGAGGTCGTCGAGATCCTTGTTCTGCCACACGACGCGGCCCTGGACCTGATCCTCCACCACGGTCTCGCCCTCGGCGGGAGCCCGGAGGCGGATCACGGGCTTGACGCCGGCTGGCGCCTCGGCCGAATCGCGGTCGCGCCAGCGCCCGTCGTAGCGCAGCGGCCGGCCCTCGCGCCGCGCCGCCTCGCGCATTTCCTCGAGCTCCTGCGGGCTTGCGTAGCAGCGATAGGCGCGGCCCGTCGCGAGCAGTCGCTCGGCGACCTCCCGGTGCCGCGCCGCGCGGGAGAACTGGTAGACGACGTCGCCGTCCCAATCGAGGCCGAGCCAGGACAGCCCGTCGATGATGGCCTGGATGGCGCCCTGCGTGGAGCGTTCCCGGTCCGTGTCCTCGATCCGCAGCAGCATCCTGCCCCCGTGACGGCGGGCATAGAGCCAATTGAACAAAGCGGTGCGGCCCCCGCCGATATGGAGGAACCCCGTAGGGGAGGGGGCGAAACGGGTGACGACGGAACCGGACATGAGCACGCTGCGGCACGAGGAGGGGACGCCCGGTCGCGGGCGTCGGGCTGCCTAGCACGCCGGGTTCGCCGCGTTAAGCCGGGCGGGGCAGGGCGGTTCCAGGGCTCGTTTGCGTGGGTGACCCGATCGGTCCAGGTAGGCAGGCGAAGACCTGCCTCGCCGGCGGCACCAGCGAACTCCCCGTTTGGGACGGCGGATACTCCACGCGCGCGCATTGCGCTATCATGCACGTCCCTCTTGCCGCGAGCGCCGATGCCGCAGCCGCCTGTCCCGTCCGGACCGCTCAGCCGCGCCGCCGCGGCCGTCGCGGTCTGGCCGCAGATGACGGCCGGCGCGGCGCGCGGGCGGCGCCTCGACCTCGGGGGGCTGCTCGCGGCCTGGGCGCGCCTGGAGCTCGAGCGCAGGCGCCTGTTCCCCTGGATCGCGGTGGCGTTCGGCGCGGGCGTGCTCCTGTTCTTCGCCGCGGAAGGGCGTCCGGCGTTGTGGGCGCCGGCGGCGGGCCTTGCGCTCGCGACGGCCGGCGCGGTGGGGCTGCGCCACCGGGTCGGGGCCCTCGCCCTGTGCGTCGCGCTCGCGGCGGCCTTCGCGGGCTTCGCCGCTGGCGTCCTGCGGCTGCGCGCCGTCGAGGCTCCGATCATCGAGCGGATCACGATCGCGGCGCTGTCCGGCTTTGTCGAGGAGGTCGAGGAGCGCCCCGCGGGCGGGCGCCTGACGATCCGAGTGAGCGCCATCGAGGGCCTGACCGCCGAGCGCCTGCCGCGGCGGGTGCGGGTCACGATCCGGGACGCCCGCGGGCTCGCGGCGGGCGACTTCCTCGAGGGCCGCGCCCGCCTGCTGCCCCTGCCGGAGGCCGCCCGGCCCGGAGGTTACGACTTCGCCCGCGACGCCTATTTCAAGGGTCTGGGCGCGGTGGGCTCCTTTCTCGGCGCCCCGCGCAAGGCCGCGCCGCCCCGCCCGCCCGATCCCGCCCTGCGCCTGGCCGCTGCCATCGATCGCGCCCGCAACGAGGTGACGGCGCGCATCGCGGGCGTGATCGGCGGGCAGGCGGGCGCGGTCGCGGCAGCCCTCGTGACGGGCAAGCGCGGCCTCATCGACGAGGAGACCAACGAGGCGCTGCGGGCGGCTGGCATCTACCACATCGTCTCGATCTCCGGCCTCCACATGGTCCTGGCGGCGGGCACGATCTTCTGGCTGGTGCGTGCCGCCCTCGCCCTGAGCCCCGCGCTCGCCCTGCGCCTTCCCGTCAAGAAGATCGCGGCCGTGGCGGGCATGGTGGGGGCGACGCTCTATTGCGTGTTCTCGGGATCCGAGGTCGCGACCGAACGCTCGCTGATCATGATTCTGGTGATGCTCGGCGCGGTGCTGGTCGACCGGCCGGCCATCACCCTGCGCAACCTCGCGATCGCGGCGCTGATCGTGCTGGCCCGCGAGCCCGAGACGATCCTCGGCCCGAGCTTCCAGATGTCCTTCGCGGCGGTGGGCGCCCTCGTGGCGGCGGGGGAGTGGTGGACGCGCCGGCGGCGGCCCTCCGAGCCCGCCGGCATGCTCGGGCGTGCGGGACGCTGGCTCGCCGCCGCAGCCCTGGGTCTGATCGCCACGACGGTTGTGGCCGGTTCCGCCACGGCGCCCTATGCGGCGTTCCATTTCCAGCAGGCGACCCCCTACGGCGTGCTCGGCAACGCGCTCGCCCTGCCGCTCGTGTCGCTGGTGGTGATGCCGGCGGCGGTGGTCGGCATGCTGGCCTATCCCTTCGGCCTCGACCGATGGGTCTGGCACGCCATGGGCGTCGCCGTGGACGGCGTCATTGCGGGGGCGGGCCTCGTGGCCGACCTCGACGGCGCGGCGGTCGTCCTGCCGGCCTTCGGAGCCGGCGCGCTGGGGCTCATGACGCTCGGGCTCGTCGTCCTCATCCTGCCCGCCTCGCCCCTGCGATGGATCGGCGTGGCGCCGGCGCTGGGCGGCCTGTGGCTCGCGGGCGCACCGGAGCGGCCCGACATGTTCGTCGACCGGGAGGGCGCGGGGGCGGCGATCCGCGGCGCGGAGGGCCGCCTCGTCCTGGTCGGCCGCCCGTCCGCCTTCGTGGCCGAGCAATGGCTGCGCGCCGACGGGGACGGGCGCGGCGCCGACGATCCGACGCTTCGCTCGGGCGCGCGCTGCGATCCCCTCGGCTGCGTCGTGATCCTGCGCGACGGCCGCGCCGCCGCCTTCGTCGCCGACCGACGGGCCTTCCCGGAGGACTGCGCTCGCGCCGCCATCCTGATCAGCCGCCTGCGCGCCCCGCCCGACTGCGCGGCCGCGCTCGTCGTCGACCGCGCGGCTCTCGCGCGGGGTGGCGCGACGAGCATCGCGCTTGGCCCCGGCCCGCCCCGGATCGCCACCGTGCGCGATCCGACGAGACCGCGTCCCTGGCTCGCCGCCGGAGCCGCCGCGCCGGGCGGCACACCCGCCGCCCAGGCGTCAATCCCGCCCGCGCCGCCTGCCGCGCAGGCCCAATCTCCTCCCACTCCCGCGCCGCCCGACGACGAGGTCGAGCAGCTGCTCGGCGAACCGTGATGCAGGCATCCGCCCGCCACCGCCCCAACGTCTCGCGCCGACGGAGTCCGGCAGGGGCGCCCCGCCGAGGGGTCAGTTATACCGGCGCACGAGGCTGATGAGCTTACCCTGGATCTTCACCCGGTCGGGGCCGAGCACCCGGGTTTCGTAGGCCGGGTTGGCGGCCTCCAGCGCGATGGACGAGCCGCGGCGCCGGAAGCGCTTGAGCGTCGCCTCTTCCTCGTCGATGAGGGCCACGATGATGTCGCCCGTATTGGCGGTGTCCTGGCGCTTGATCACAACGACGTCGCCGTCGAGGATTCCCGCCTCGATCATCGAATCGCCACGCACCTCGAGGGCGTAGTGCTCGCCGGGCGTCAGGAAGTCCGGCGAGAGCGCGATCGAGTGGCTGCGGTTCTGGATCGCCGAGACGGGCGTGCCCGCCGCGATGCGGCCCATCACCGGCACCATCACGGAGCGGCCGTCGTCGGAGAGGTGCTGCGTCGGCGCGGGGGCCGGCGGCGGCGCCTTGGGCGCCTTGGCGAGCCCGCCCTCCACGACGCTCGGATTGAAGCGGCCGCGCACGGCGCCCGCAGCCTCCGGCAGGCGGATCACCTCGAGCGCCCGGGCGCGGTTGGGCAGGCGGCGGATGAAGCCGCGCTCCTCCAGCGCC
>DASPJU010000660.1:0-4361 GCA_035628475.1 Salinarimonas sp.
CTGAACCACCGGGTGAAGAACACGCTCGCCACCGTGCAGTCGATCTCGGCCCAGACCTTCCGCGGGGATGTCACGTCGGCGCCCGCGCGGCAGGCGTTCGAGGCCAGGCTCATGGCATTGTCGCGGGCCCACGACGTGCTCACGCGCGAGAACTGGGAGGGCGCCTCCCTGCGCGAGATCGTCGACGTGGCCGTGTCGCCCTATGCAGGACCGGAAGGCACGGCCCGGTTCCTGGTCGAGGGCCCGCATGTCCGGCTTCAGCCTCGCATGGCGCTGGCCCTGGCGATGGCGCTGCAGGAGCTTGCGACCAACGCCTCGAAATACGGTGCCCTGTCCTCGGCGGCGGGCCGGGTAGGGATCAGGTGGAGCCTGGAGGAAGCCGGCGGTCGGCGTCTGCGCTTGGCGTGGGAGGAGTCCGGCGGCCCGGCCGTCGCGGTCCCGGGGCACCGGGGCTTCGGCACCCGCTTGGTCGAGCGAAGCCTCGCGCAGGACTTGGACGGCGAGGTCCGGATCGAGTTCAAGGCGACCGGCGTGGTCTGCCGCATCGACGCGCCCCTCCCGGATCGCGGCGCCTTCGACCCCGCCGATGGCATCGTCTTCGGTTAGTGCGCCGCCGCATGACGCGCTCTGGTACAGGCGCGACAGAATTAACACGCGCGGGGGAGCTCGTCCTGGCGGCGGCTTGACCATACGACCGCTCTAGATCCGGCGTCGCCTCCGCACCTTGATCGCGCCGCGACCCATCGACCGGGCTGTGACACCATAAGGGAGCGAGCACCGGCCTGAAGAAGGTACGAGCGCGGCGCTCGATGTTGCAGTGCAGCAACCGCGGCGCGTCTCGTGCGTTCATCCTGTTCGCCCCACATGGAGAGAACGCATGTCCCGCATGGAGACGAGAGCCGACACGAGACCCCGTCGCGTCACCCGGCACGCCCAGTCGACCTCCTCTGGTCGGGGCCAGTCAAGGCCGGGCCGCTGGCGTTGGCTTGCCCCGGTTCTCGCGGGATCCACGGCGGCCCTGGGCGCCGCCGTCCTCTACAACCGCAAGCGTGCCGACGAAGCCGAACGCGAGACCCCGCCCGCCGGACGGTTCATAACCGTCGACGGTGTACGTCTGCACTACATCGAGCGCGGTCAAGGCGATGTCGTCGTGCTGATCCACGGCAACGGCACGATGATCCAGGACTTCGTCGTGAGCGGCCTCGTGGACCGGCTCGCGGCCAGGCACCGGGTCATCGTCATCGACCGCCCGGGCTATGGCTACAGCAGCAGGCCGCGCGGTCTCTGGACGCCGCGGGCCCACGCCAAACTGTTCAAGGCGGCCCTGGACCGGATGGGCATCAAGGAGGCCACCGTCATGGGGCACTCCTGGGGCACCCTGGTCGCCGTCGCGCTCGCCCTGGAGAGCCCTGACCTGGTCCGCAGCCTCGTGCTGGCCTCAGGCTACTACTTTCCGACCCTGCGAGCCGACACGTTCCTGTTCTCGCCTCCGGCGATACCCCTGATCGGGGACGCCATGCGCTACACGATCTCGCCCCTGGTCGCCCGGGCCATCCTGCCGGCGCTCGTGAAGCAGATGTTCGCGCCCGCCGACGTGACAAGCCGCTTCGACCGGCTCTTTCCGAAGGAGATGATGCTCAGGCCCGTGCAGCTTCGCGCGGCGTCGGAAGATGCCGCTCTCATGACGCCGTCCGTCGTCGAGCTGCAGGGGCACTACCGCGAGCTCAGCATGCCCGTGACCATCATCACGGGAGCGGACGACCAGATCGCGGATGTCGGCCGCCAATCGGAGCGCCTGCATCGCGAGCTGCCGCACAGCGAGTTCATCGCCCTGCCGGGTCTGGGCCACATGGTGCATCACCTCGCCCCGGACGAGGTCGCCGCCGCAATCGAGCGAGCCGCGGGCAGGCACACTTAAGCAGGACCTCCTCCCGGCAGGGCTGGTGGCCGGCCGCCGACGCTCCACGGAGGGTCATTGCGTCCCGCCGTGAGCCTGGGCGCTCTCCCGCGCATAGCCGCGCAGCCTGGCTTAGGCGTGCACCTGATGTCGGCTCAAGATCTCCATGGCCGGCAGGCGATGGCGCGGGTGCGCGGCCCGGAGCTATCTCGCGCAGAGGGCGCCGGCGACCGGCGGCGGTGTGCGCGTATCCTGGATCGCAGACCTCCGATCGGTGGGTCGTGGGTCCGAGTCCCGCCGCGCTCACCGATGCCCCCGCGGCTCGACGGCGGTCCGGCGCCGTTCCCCGTCGACGCCCCGGGTCCGATATGGGCGATCCGCCCGGTCCGCGACACCTCTCGACGGGCGCATCGACGGCTCCCGCGATTCGCGAGGGGTCACGCTTTGTTAGGGTTGCCGGGCGACCCTGAACCGTCGGCGAGGGGGCCGGACCAGAGCCACCCGCCGCACGGGGGTTCGCATGACTCGCCTGCTCGCGGCGGCCGTCGCGTTCGTCTGCCTATCGTCCCTGGCCGTCGCCGGCCCCCGGCTCGTGGAGGGGGCCGCCGCGCCGCCGCTGCCGGCCTGGGTGCCGTTCTGCGTGCAGAGCTACGCGGAATGTGCGGTCGACACCTCGGAGCCAGCGGTCATTCCGCTCACCGCCGACAGCCGCGAGCTCCTTGACGCCGTGAATCGATACGTCAACCGGACGATCGTCACCGTGGCCGACATGGCGCATCTCGGGGTCGTGGATCTTTGGACCCTGCCGACCGACGGGATCGGCGACTGCGAGGACCTGCAGCTCCTCAAGCGCAAGATGCTGGTCGAGGCGGGCCTGCCGCGCCGAGCGCTGCGGATGACCGTCGTCCTGGACAGGGCGGGCGACGGGCACGCCGTGCTCACCGCGATCACGAGCCAAGGCGACCTCGTGCTCGACAACCTCAACCCGGAGGTGCTCCCGTGGGAGGCCACCGGCTACGTGTTCGTGAAGCGCGAAAGCCAAGCGGGCCAGGAATGGTTCTGGCTCGATCATCCGACCGTCGAGGTCGCCGAGGCCTCGTCGCGGTAAGGGGATACGACAGCGACCGGGAACCGCCGGGCCGGCGGGAGCTTGGAGCATGCGGGAACACTCTCGCCCGTCCCGAGGCCGATGCGGCAGAGACCTCGGTGCCGCATCGGTCCCGCAGCCCGCAGGAGATCGATGAGCCTCTGCCCGCCTCCCATTCCCGCCGTCGCGGCGCTCGCCGCCCTGCTGCTCGTCGCTGTTCCGGCGTGGTCAGCTCCTTCTCACGACGGCGCCTGGCTGGTCGAGGCGGCGACGGAGCAGGGCCCCTGCGAGCCGTCGGCCGAGTTCATCGTGCTCGTGGCGAACGGCCGCCTGCGACCGGGCGCCCGCGATTTCGAGGCGGACGGAACGGTGAGCCGGACGGGGGGCGTGCGAGCCACCCTGTCGCGCCAGGAGTTCCGGGCCGCTGTGTCCGGGCGCCTCTCGGGAGGGAAGGGGGGAGGCACCTGGACCGTCGAGGACGGCCGGTGCTCCGGATCCTGGACGGCGCGCAAGCAGGGCTCCCGACCCTGAGGTCCCGGCCCGCGCCTCAGCGCGGCGCCCGCACGGGCTCGGAGAGGCCGAAAGCCTCGCGGGCCGAGCCGCCACGGGACAGCGTTACCTCCCAGGCCGCCTCGCGGGCGAGCTTCGCCTCCGCATCCCCGATGCGGTCGCGGACGGCCCCTGGGCCCAGCACCGCCAGCCCGTCGTCGTCGCCAAGGATCAGGTCGCCCGGAAAGACAGGGCAGCCTCCCAGGGTCACGGGCGCGTTCACGGCGCCCTCGCTCGCCGAGGCGGGACCGCGCGGGTTGACGAAGCGCGTGAACACCGCGAAGTCCGCCCAGCCCGCGAGCGTCGCCACGTCGCGGACGGCGCCGTCGCAGATCACGCCCACGCCGCCGCGTCGGCGCACATGGCCGCTCACGATCTCGCCGATCATGGCCGTGCCGGCGTGCCCTCCCGCCGCGATGACCAGGATGTCTCCGGGCGCGACGAGGTCGACCGCGTGCAGCACGGCCCCGAAGTCGGGCGGGCGGCACAGGGCGGTGACGGCGCGGCCGAACAGGCGCGGCTGGCGGCCCGGCGGCAGGAGCGGGCGGATCGCCGGGTCGATCCCGCCCACCGCGCCGCCGAGATCCACCGCGACGGCGACCGGAACGGCGCGCCAGCGCTCGGCCTCGTCGGCGAGGATTTGGGCGGGAGCGGGATGGATCGTCACTGGCATGGATCAGTCTCCCTCGGCGCGCAGCGCTCGAACCGCCGCGGCCAGCCGCCGCGCGGCCTCCGCGAGACGCTCGGGCGGGTTGAGGGTGAAATTGAGGCGCATGGCCCCCCGGCTCCGGCCCGCGGAATCGAACACGCTTCCCGGCGAGAAGCACA
>DASPJU010000661.1:0-5411 GCA_035628475.1 Salinarimonas sp.
TTACGAGTTTATGGCATCGAAGATCGGTGGAGGCCCGTTGTGAGCAAGGACAGCGACCGGATCACGCCGCACGCGAACGGCGGGAATGGGGTCGGGAGTGATGCGCGGTCGCGAGGAGATCTCTTCGACCGCGTGACCCGCTTCATCAAGGAGGTGGGCTTCCCGATCGCGGTAGCCGCCGCCCTGATCGCCTACATGTTCTTCATCGGTTCGAAGACCAACGAGCACCTGGCGAAGGGGTCGGAGATCATGACCCGAGCGGTACAGGTGCTCGAGAAGATGGAAAGGAGGCTCCCGTGAGAGTCGCGCTGGTTCTGGCGCTTCTGGCCTTGGTGGGAGGGGGATGCTCGCTCTTCGAAAAGGTCCCGCCTGTCGAGGTGTGCGTGGTCTACAAGGGGAAAAGGATCTGCGCGGTGAAGCGGGACGGGGTGTGGATGTTCTCCGCGGATCTCAGCCCGGAGGAGAAAGAGGACATCGTGAAGGGGATCGACGGGAATTAGCTCCTGGGGTGGGCCTTCTTAACCGCCTTGATCAGCCCCAGCACGGAAACGTGCGTATAGATCTGGGTTGTCTGCAGGTTCTCGTGCCCCAAGAACTCCTGGATCTCCCTGAGATCCATGCCCCCGTCAAGCAGGTGTGTCGCGATCGAGTGACGCACGAGATGTGGGTAGACTTTGATCCCCGCCAAACGCCCAGCTTTGGCGATAGCGTCGTAGATCGCGCTCTCACTCATTCGATTGCCGCGTCGCGACACGAATAGCGCCTGTTCTCCAAGTCGGCCAAGGCGCTCGAGGATCGCCGTGCGCTCTGGAAGCCATTCCCGGATAGCTTGAACGGCGGTGTCCGTCAGCGGCTCGACACGCTCCTTTCTTCCTTTCCCCTTCCTAAGAGTGACGACTGGAGACGGGCCATCCATCCGAAGGTCTCGGAGGTCTACGCCGCGCGTCTCGCCACGTCGAGCGCCGGTCGCGTAGACGAATTCTAGAAGGGCGCGATCTCGTAGGTTGTCGGCCGCCTCAAGCACTCGGGACGTGTCGCTCACGCCGAGGACTTCCGGGAGCTTCTTCTCGTGGCGGATGGGCTCGAGATCCGCGAATGGGTTGGACTCGACGAGTCCCTCCCGCCTCAACCACTTCCAAAAGCTCTTGATGGAGGACAAGCTCAGGGTGACCGAGTTCGAGGACTGCTCCTGCTCCCTGAGGTGGCAAATCCACTCCTCAAGAACGCGGTAGTCTACGTCCTGAAAGGTGAGGTGGCGCAGCTTGAGCCAAGCGATGAACGGTTCGACGTGGCGCCGGTAGGTTGAAAGGGTTACGGGCGCCAAGTTGCGAACTTGGAGATGGCGCAACCACCCAAGTACGACAGAGGCGACTCCGGCCGGGGCTTCCAAGCGGCGATCCTCTCAGGATCGCGGTAGGCAGACTGTCCCCCCGGCTCATCATCCCGAACTTCACCCCAACGTCCCTGCCTCCGCGCGAGATCCCCTTCTCGCGGAAGGGTGTGCCCCGGTCTGCGTATAGGGGAACGTCTGATTCCCAAAAAAGTTTGACGAAAAACTTTTTTTTGATTGCAACTTTGCATGATCGTAGGGCATACTGTTGGCGTGACCCAAGCGGAGAAGTGCGTGTACTCGAGTCCGACGAACCCCAGCTCTCCCCGCCTGCTTGGGTCACCGCTCTCGAAAGGGAGTGCCACTGGCGAGGGGGAGCTGGCTTTCGACGGACTCGGCGTTTAGGCGCTAGCCCTCTACACGCTGGAAGAACTTTTCCAGCGTGTAGTGGGGCCGGCGCCTCTGGGACGGAGGCGACATGGCGACCGAGTACGGAACGAGGGGGCCGGGCGAGAGGGGAAGAAGCATCATCCCCAATCACGCGGCGGCTGGTGACCTCGCGGAAGGGTGTGCCCCGGAGTTCGTCGGCCCCGCGGAATCTTCCCAGCGTGATTCGCACCTCTCCCGGGGGATCACGCGAAAGGATCTCGACGGCTCGGCGCGGGACTGGGGCTACACCAAGGCGTTTCTGACGGGCCTGGGACTCTGGCAGCTTCCCGGAGGTGGCCCGTGATGTCCTGTCGGGAAGCCGCCTTGGTGCTCCTCGCGAGCTTGGACACCCGGCGCGAGATCGGCCCTGGGGTCAAGGCTGGAGTCGAGATCGTTCCCTTCCACGGCTCGCGCTGCAAGCCGGGCTTCTGCGTTTGCGGGGGCACCGCCCAGAAGTTCGCCATCCAGGACGCGCTTGAGGCGCTCCGGGAGGCGGTCCAGTGAGGGATACCGTCCTCATCCCTTGGCACGTCGAAGACCAGCCCTACACGGTCGAAGTTGAGATCGGCTCGGACGGCGGAGAAGTGGTCGCGATCTACGCCGAGAGCGGCGAAAGGATCCCCGCGGCCGACTGGGACGCGCACGGCTTCGACGACTTCCAGCTTGGTCTATGCGCCGCCCGCGGGCTCGCCGAGCCGGCCGAGGCTGACTGTCGTTGTGGTGATCGCTGCCGATGCTGACCTTTGTTTACACGCTCGCGGCCCATGGCCTGTCGCTGTGGGCGGGGCGCTGAAAGGAGGCGATATGAAGTTGACCAACCTTGGGGGCGGAGCCGGATTCGTCAAGGGTGGAGTCCTTGGATTCGCGGGTAGCGGGAAGACGTACACGCTGACGCGGCTCGCCATCGGTATCCGGAAACACTTCAACCTTTCCGGGTCGATCGCCATGTTCGACACCGAGGCGGCGGCGCAGTACGTCGCTCCGATGGTGCGGAGGGAGACGGGAGCGGATCTCGTCGGCTGTCAGTCCCGCGCGCTGCGCGACTCTATCGAGTTCCTGAAGGAGTGCCAGAAGCAGGGCGTCGCGGTCGCCATCGTGGACAGCGTGACCCATCTCTGGCGCGAGGTCTGCGACAGCTACCTGAAGCAGGTGAACGCGGCGCTGGAAAAGAAGGGCAAGAACCCTCGCACGCGCCTGGAGTTCCAGGACTGGAACAGCATCAAGAAGGTCTGGGAGGAGTTCAGCAACCTCTACCTCAACATCCCCATGCACGTCCTCATCGCCGGCCGCGCTGGCTACGAGTACGACTTCGAGGACCGCGAGGACGGCAGCGGGAAGGATCTCGTCAAGACCGGGATCAAGATGAAGACCGAAGGGGAGTTCGGCTTCGAGCCGTCCCTTCTCTTCCAGATGGACCGGGTTCAGCAGGACGCCGACGGCAAGCTCCAGAAGCGTTTCACGCACCGCTGCACGGTCTTGAAGGACCGTTTCGGCGTCCTCGACGGGAAGGAGTGCGACGACCCGGACTGGACGTTCTTCAAGCCTTACCTCGACCTCCTCACGCCAGGCGCCCACGTCGCGGTCGCCACGGACAAGCAGACCGACATGGGCGTGAACGAAGCCGGAGACGCCGAGTTCGTCCGGGAGCGTAAGCAGCGGACGATCTTCTGCGAGGAGATCCAGGGCCTCCTCACCGCCGCTTTCCCCGGCCAGTCGGCTGAGGAGAAGAAGGCGAAGGCGACCATCATCTTCCGGCTTTTCGGGACCTATTCCTGGACCGCCGTTGAGGGGATGGAGTCCGCGAAGCTCAAGACCGGGCTCGACGCCCTCCCCGCCGCGATCGAGGAGTACAGGAAGCCCGCGCAGGCGCCCGCCTCCACGAAGGAGAAGGACGGGGCTGAGCAGGTGAAGGAGTTCTTCGGCGCCGAAAAGGACGAGAAGAAGGGCAAGAAGGCCGAGCCCGCCGCGGCCGGAAAGGACGGGAAGTAAGCCATGATCGAATTCGGCAAGCAGATCGGCAAGGTCGCGGGGATGTACCTGAACACCGACGACAAAGTGTTCGTCAACGTGAAGCTGGCGCTGCAGTCCGGGGACTTTGTCTACAAGAGGATCTACATCACCGAGGCCTCGAAGGGCATCGCGCGCGCCCAGCTGAAGGCGTGTGGGATGGACCTCGACAAGGGCAACATCGAGCTCTCCGACCTCGACGACGACCCCAACCTCCTTAACGGCACGGAGGTCCCTATCGACATCTACGAGGACTCCTACAACGGCAAGCCGCAACTCCGGGTGGACATCGTCCTCGAGCGGCCGAAGGCCGACAAGTCGAAGCTCGAGGCCGCTACGGCGCTTCTGCGCTCCGCGAAGAAGCAGGATGAACCGCATCCGGCGGAGGGGAAGAAGGTCATCGAGGGCTTCCCGAAGCAGCCCAAGTCGAAGCCCGAGAAGGCGCCTGATCCAGCCCTCTCGGAGAGAGGTCCGAAGGGGGACGACATCCCGTTCTGACACCCATCCGGCCCACCCTCGGATGGGGGTGGGTCGCTTTGGGTGCCACGATGGCACGCGGCGCCGAGAGGGCTCGGCGCGAGGGGTACGGATAAATCCCGGGGGTTTCGATGTGTCGGAGAGACGGGCGGCCAGTTGTACGCGTGGACTTCATTCCCTTCTCAACCTCCATCTACACCCCCGCTTGTGAAAGCTGGCCCGAGGGGTTAGAGGGGGCGGGGCGAGGGGAAACATCATCCACGCGGGGGATCGTTGGGTAAAGCCTTCCGCGCCGGCGCCTTGGCCCGTCGTCAGGGCGCCGTGGTGGGTGGCTTTGGAGGCGACATGAAGAAGTGCGAAGGCTGCGGCGTGGAGCTCCACGAAGGACGCTACTGCTGGCATTGCGAAGCAAAGGCGGTAGAGCGGCATCAGCAAGCCCACGCAGAAGCGCGGGCGGAGCAAGAGGCGAGGGCCAAGGCATAACTCGGAAATATCACGCAAGGAGATGACGATGGGACCCGGAGACATCGAAGCGCACGAAGGCCCGAGCGACGGCCCCCTCTGCGAGATGAGCGAGTGCGCGGGCTACCGCGACCAGCTCGAGATGCGCATCCACAACCTGGAAGACCAGCTCGCGGCAAAAGGTTCGATGCTTGAAAACGTGTCCGAGAATCAGCGCCTCCTCATGGAGGCGAAGGCGGAGCTTCAGGCCGAGATCGAGCGGCTGAAGGCGGAGCTGGAACGGTGCCCAGCCGGTTGCATGAATCAGGCTTGCGCCTGCCCCGACTATAGCGCCCTGAATGACATGCTCCAGAGCGCGAATCTCCAGGTCGGTCTAATGCGCCCGGTGCTGGAGGCACTTGAGGAACTCAAGAAGACATCCGACGCCTTGAGCAAGGCATGGAAGGCCGTCGACTGGGATGCGGACGAGCCAGACACCAAGGCGTACGACGCGGCCAGTGAGGCCCAGGACAAGGCGTGGGGCGCTCTGGACAAAGCCTTTGACGCTTATAAAGCAGGAGTCGCGGAAAAGCGAATCAACGACACAAGCCCGAAGGCCCGTCAGATCACGCCGGAGGAGTTCGCGGAGGGCTTGGGGGCGAAGCCGATGACGCCCGAGGAGGCTGCGTTTTGGCAGCGGAAGCATGGGCCGGGAAGCCTGTAAGGG
>DASPJU010000662.1:0-7053 GCA_035628475.1 Salinarimonas sp.
GGGATCGTCGATGCCCTGCACCACGAGCTTGTCGTCCGGCGTGAGCGGACGCCAGACGGTCGATTTCTTGAAGATCACGTCCGGGTCCTGGGCCGCGGCCGGCGCGGCCCCGGCGCAGGCGAGGGCGGCGAGGCCGAGCGCGAGGCGGCGAAGGGTCAGGGTCATGGCGGTACCTCCTGCGGCCGATATGGCGACGCCTGCCGCGTCCTGCGAGAGGGCCCCATGCGCCGGGAGCAATCCCGGGACCCGCCGGCGCGGGTTCCGCCCGCGCGCCGATCGTGCTTTCCTGCCCGGCCTCCGACCTGGGCTCCCCCGTGCAACCGTTTCTCGGCATCGCGCTGAAGGTCACGTCGGCGCTGGCCTTCACCCTGATGGCGGCGCTGATCAAGGCCGTGAGCGCCTCCTACCCGACGGGCCAGCTCGTCTTCTTCCGCTCGGCCTTCGCCCTCATCCCGCTGCTCGCCTGGCTGGCCTGGCAGGGGGACCTCGTCAACGCGATCCGCACCAGCAACCTGCGCGGCCACGTGCTGCGCAGCCTGATCGGCTGCACGGGCATGTTCGCGGGCTTCGTGGCGCTGAGCCTCCTGCCGCTCACCGACGCGGTGGCGATCGGCTACGCGGCGCCGCTCATCGTGGTGATCCTGGCGGCCCTGGTGCTGAAGGAGGTCGTGCGGGCCTATCGCTGGTCGGCGGTGGCGGTGGGGTTCCTCGGCGTGATGGTGATGCTCTGGCCGCATCTGTCGGGGGGCACGCTCGCCGCGGGGCTCGCGGGCGGCTCCGCGATCGGCGCGCTGTTCGGGCTCCTGGGGGCGAGCTGCGCCGCCGCCGCCACGATCCAGGTGCGGCGCCTGACCCGCACCGAGCGCACCGGAGCCATCGTGTTCTATTTCACGATCCTGTGCAGCGCCTTCGGGCTCGCCACCATCGCCCTGGGCTGGCCCATGCCGTCGCCGCGCGACTGGGGGTTGTTCGTGGCGATCGGGATCCTGGGCGGCATCGGCCAGATCCTGCTCACCCAGTCGTATCGCTACGGCGACGCCTCCCTCGTCGCGCCCTTCGAGTACACGACGATGATCTGGGCGCTGCTCATCGGCTGGTTCGCCTTCGGCCAATGGCCGCAGCCCATCGTGCTGACGGGGGCCGCGATCGTGGCGGGCGCGGGCATCTTCGTGCTGTGGCGCGAGCACCAGCTGGGGCTGCAGCGGCGCAAGGAGGTCGAGGTGCCCTCGCAGCGCGCGGCGTAGAGCGGTCTCAGCCCCGCCGGCCGAACCAGCGGGAGACCTTGCGGGCGTAGGCCCCGTAGGCCTCGCCGAGCCAGCCCTCCAGATAGGCCTCCTCCAGGCGGATCTGGACCGACAGCGCGAGATAGGTGGCGGCGAGGGCCGCGAGGCTCAGGCCGTGCGGGATCGCGAGCGTCGCCCCGAGCCCCGCGATCAGCATGCCGAGGAAGACCGGATTGCGCGACCAGCCGAAGACGCCCTCCGTGACGAGGCCCGGACGATCCCCCGTGGGGATGCCGACGCGCCAGGCCCGTCCCATGGTCCGCTGCGCCGCCGCGACCAGCACCACACCCGCGAGCATCAGGGCGACGCCCGCCCAGGCGAAGCCCGCCCCCATGAGGAGCGGCATGGCCCCCAGGGCGCGAAGGGCCCAGCCCGGGGCCACGGCCCAGCTCACGAGCACGAAGGCCCACACGGCCACGATGCCGACGAAGGCGCGCCCCAGGAAGCCTGGCGCGTCGTCGCCGGTCGGCAGCACCCATGGATCGACCCCCTGCCGGCGCAGGCCGAGCGAGCGGGCGGCGAGCGCGGCGCCGGCCGCGAGGCCGAGGGCGAGGGGCAGCCAGGAGGAGGGTGTCACGCAGGGCTCCTTGGGCGGGCCACGCGCCCGTCGTATCGGGCTTTAGCATGTCGGCAGCCGCGCGCACCCCCTTGCCCTTCCCTGCCGTCAAGGTAACGTTCGTGCACGAACGAGCCGCCCGGGACAGGGCGGACCTGGGGACCAGGCCGGCGACACGACACCACCATCCGCGAGGAGTCCGACCATGAGCAACCGACACCCGTCCCGCCGCGCCGTCCTGGGCGGCCTCGCCGCGGCGCCCCTCGCCCTCGGGTCCGGCGCCCTCGCGCAAGGGACGGGCCCGATCCGGATCGGCGAGCTCAACTCCTACAGCCGCATGGCGGCCTTCGCGGTGCCCTATCGCAACGCGATGCAGCTCGCCGCCGACGAGATCAACAAGGCGGGCGGCATCAAGGCGATCGGCGGCCGGCCCATCGAGTTCGTGTTCCGCGACGACGGCGCGACCCCGGGCGACGCGGTGCGGGTCGCCGAGGAGCTCATCACCCGCGAGAACGTGGCGTTCCTCGCCGGCACCTTCCTGTCGAATGTCGGCCTGGCGGTGGCGGACTTCGCCAACCAGCGCAAGGTCCTGTTCCTCGCCACCGAGCCGCTCACCGACGCGCTGACGCTCTCCGGCGGCAACCGCTACACCTTCCGGGTCCGCCCCAACACCTACATGCAGACCCGCATGCTGGTGGACGCCGTAAAGGCCAAGGGCGTCAAGCGCTGGGCGATCGTGGCCCCGAACTACGAGTACGGCCAGTCGGCCGCCGCGAACTTCAAGCGCCTCATGGCGGAGGCGGTGCCCGGCTTCGAGGTGGTGGCCGAGCAGTTTCCCGCGCTCGGCCGCGTCGACGCCGGGGCCACGGTGGGCGCACTGGCCCAGGCCAAGCCCGACGGCATCTTCAACGTGCTCTTCGGCGCCGACCTCACCCCCTTCGTGCGCGAGGGCAACACGCGAGGCCTCTTCGAACGCCGCACGGTGGCGAGCCTTCTCACCGGCGAGCCCGAATACATGATCCCGCTGGGCGAGGAGACGCCCGAGGGCTGGATCACCACGGGCTACCCCTGGGAGCAGATCGAAAACCCGAAGCACAAGGAGTTCGTGGCGGCCTATCGGGCGCGCTTCAACGACACGCCGCGTCTGGGCTCGCTGCTCGGCTACGTGGTGGTCTATCTCGTGCGCGACATGCTGGAGAAGGCGGGCTCGACCGAGACCGAGGCCATGGTCAAGGCCCTGGAGGACCTGCCCTTCGAGTCGGTCGTTGGCCCCGCCGTCATGCGCGGCATCGACAACCAGGCGACGCTGGGCGCCTGGGTCGGAGAGACGACCCTCAGGGGCCGCCAGGGCGCGATGAAGAACATCCGCTACGCCGACGGGAAGGACTACATGCACCCCGAGGCCGAGGTGAAGGCGGCGCGCAAGGACTAGAACGTTTTCGAGCGAGGTGGATCCGGCTCACGTGATGACCCGAAGGGCAGCGATAGCAAGATCGCGATCCTCCAGGAACGGGAGCCGTCTCCGCTGACACGGAAACGGCTCTAGCCGCCACCCGGCCCCGCCAGACCCGAACCGACGAGGCGCCCCCGGCCCCATGGATCCCTCCTTCCTCGTGATCCAGTCCCTGTCGGGCTTGGCGAGCGCCTCGTCGCTGTTCGTGATCGCCTCCGGGCTCACCATCGTCTTCGGCGTCACCCGCATCGTGAACTTCGCCCACGGCTCCCTCTACATGCTGGGGGCTTATCTCGGGGTCACGATCGTCCCACGCCTCCTCGACCTGCACTCCTCGCCCTGGACGTTCTTCGGAGGCGTGCTGCTGGCCGCGATCGCCGTGGGGCTCGTGGGGATCGCGATCGAGTTCCTGCTCCTGCGGCGCATCTACCGGGTGCCGGAGCTGTTCCAGCTGCTCGCCACCTTCGGCGTCGTGCTCATCGTCCAGGACGTGGTGCTGGCGGTCTGGGGGCCCGTGGACATCCCCGGCCCCCGGGCGCCGTCCCTGCGCCACGGGGTCGAGATCCTGGGCCAGCGCTTCCCGGCCTACGAGCTCTTCCTCATCGCCGTCGGCCCCGTGGTGCTGGGGTTCCTCACGCTCCTGATGCGAAAGACCCGCTTCGGCGTGCTCATCCGCGCCGCGACGCAGGATCGCGAGATGGTGGGAGCGCTGGGGGTCAACCAGGCGCTCCTCTTCACGGGCACCTTGTTCCTGGGCGCCTTCCTGGCGGGCCTCGGGGGAGCGCTCCAGATCCCGCGCCTCGCCGCGAGCCCGCACATGGACGTCACCGTGATCACCGAGGCCTTCGTGGTCACCGTGATCGGCGGCATGGGCTCGGTGCCCGGCGCCTTCCTGGCAGCCCTCATCATCGGGCAGCTCCAGGCCTTCGGGATCCTGATCTTCCCCAAGATCACCCTCGTCCTCGTCTTCCTGCTCATGGCGGCGGTGCTCGTGGTGAAGCCGTGGGGCCTGCTCGGGCGGCCCGAGGTGGCGGCGGGGCGCTCGCTCGTTCCCGAGGGCATCCTGACGCTGCGCCGCTTCGGCACGGCCGAGACGGCTTTGGCCGCGATCGCCGTCCTCGCGCTCCTCGCGATCCCGGTGCTCGGCGACAATTACATGATCAAGGTTGCCATCGAGGTGATGGTCTTCGCGCTCGCCGCCTTCTCGCTCCAGTTCCTGATGGGGGTGGGCGGCCTCGTCTCCTTCGGCCACGCCGCCTATTTCGGCCTGGGCGCCTACGGGGCGGGCCTCCTCGTCACGGGGCCGCTGAAGGTGCCCATGGAGGCGGCCCTGCTCGCCGCGCCCCTCGTGGCGGGGCTCGGGGCGGCGCTGTTCGGGTTCTTCGTGGTGCGCCTGTCGGGCATCTACCTCGCCATGCTGACGCTCGCCTTCGCGCAGATCGTCTATTCGGTCTGCTTCCAATGGGTGGAGGTGACGGGCGGCGACAACGGCGTGGTGGGCGTGTGGCCCTCGGCCTGGGCCTCGTCGCGCGGCGTCTATTTCTACGTCGTGGCGGCGGGCACGCTCGCGGCCGTCGTGGCCCTGCGCCACGTGATCTACGCCCCCTTCGGCTACACGCTGCGCGCCGCCCGCGATTCGGCGACGCGGGCCGACGCCATCGGCATCGACGTCCGCACCCATCGCTGGCTCGGCTTCACCCTCGCCGGCGCCGCGGCGGGGCTGGCGGGCGGGCTCTACGCCTTCTCCAAGGGCTCCATCGACCCGACCATGATCTCGATCCCCATGTCGGTGGACTTCCTCGCCATGATCCTGGTGGGCGGCATCCGCACCGTGGTGGGGCCCCTCGTCGGCGCGGGCGTGTTCCACGCCCTGAAAGACTTCTTCATGCCGCTCACCGACTATTGGCGCTTCTTCCTGGGCGTCTCGATCATTGCGCTCGTGCTGGTCTTCCCGCAGGGCCTGGTCGGGGCGGCCGAGCGGATCGCGGGCTGGCGTCGACGGGCGCCGGCGCCGGAGGAGCGGGCGGCATGAGGGCGCGGGACGTGGCCACGGCTGTCATCCCCGGCCGGAGCCCGTCAGGGCGGAGGGGAAGGGGATCCAGCGGTACGATGATGCGCCGCAGGCGCACATGTCGCCCATCCTGGGCCCCTTTGCGGAGCATGGGGCGTCGCTTCGCGATCTCGTCGCTTGCGCTGGATCCCCTGCCCCTACGCCGCTGCGCGGTTTCGGCCGGGGATGACTGGGGAGCCGCCCCATGACCCTCCTCGTCGTCGACCGGCTCAACAAGCGCTTCGGCGGCGTCACGGCCGCGCGCGACGTCTCATTCTCCCTGGAAGCCGGCGAGCTCCTGGCGGTGATCGGCCCCAACGGCGCCGGGAAGTCGACCACCTTCGGCATGGTGGGCGGGCAGCTCAAGCCCGACTCGGGCACCGTGACCCTCGACGGCGAGGCGATCACGGGCCTGCCGTCGCGGGCGATCTGGCGCAAGGGCGTCGGGCGCACCTTCCAGGTGGCCCAGACCTTCGTCTCCATGACGGTGGTCGAGAACGTCCAGATGGCGTTGATCTCCGGGCACGGACGCACCCGCGACGTCGTCGCCCGCGCCACGGCCCTCTACCGCGCGGAGGCGCTCGCGCTCCTGGAGCGCGTCGGCATGGCGCAGCAGGCGGAGCGGCCGGTGGCCGAGCTCGCCTATGGCGACGTCAAGCGCGTCGAGCTCGCCATCGCGCTCGCGGGCGCGCCGAAGCTCCTGCTCATGGACGAGCCCACCGCCGGCATGGCCCCGCGCGAGCGCGCGGCGCTGATGGAGCTGACCGCGGGGATCGCACGGCGCGAGCGCATCGGCGTGCTCTTCACCGAGCACGACATGGACGCGGTCTTCGCCCACGCGGACCGCATCCTCGTCCTGGTGCGGGGCGAGATCATCACGGCCGGCACCCCGGACGAGGTGCGTGGCGACGCCCGCGTCAAGCAGGTCTATCTCGGGGAGTCCGGCGTCAAGGCCGCGCTCAAGGCGCGCCGGGAGCCGGCCCGATGAGCGAGGCGGTCCCTCCGGGCATCCTGCGCCGGGGCGGCGGCGCGGCCGCGGCGGCGTGGGGCACCCCCGCCGGCCGCCAAGGGTCGGACCCCACGTCCGTACGATGTGGCCGCCGTGACGGCGAGCGGGAGACCACGCGATGAGCGAGGCGGTCCTCCAGGCCCGGGGCGTGCGGGCGTCATACGGCCACGCGCAGGTGCTGTTCGGCGTGGACCTCACCTTGCGCCGAGGCGAGGTCGCGGCGCTGATGGGCCGCAACGGCGCGGGCAAGACCACGACCTTGCGGGCGCTGATGGGGCTCCTGCCGCTCACCGAGGGCACCGTGCTGTTCGAGGGCCGCGACGTGACGGGGCTGGAGCCCTTCCGCGTCGCGCGCCTGGGCCTGGGCTACGTGCCCGAGGAGCGGCGCATCTTCACGGACCTCACGGTCGACGAGAACCTGGAGGTCGGGCGCAAGGCGCCCACCGACGGGCGCGAGCCCTGGACGCGGGATAAGCTGTTCTCGATCTTCCCCAACCTCGCCGAGATGCGCGGCCGGCGCGGGAGCGAGATGTCCGGCGGCGAGCAACAGATGCTGACCATCGCCCGCACCCTCATGGGCAACCCGAGCGCCGTCCTGCTCGACGAGCCTTCCGAAGGCCTCGCCCCGGTCATCGTCGAGCTCATGGCGGAGGCGGTTGCGGCCATGAAGCGCGACGGCATCGGCGTCCTCCTTTCCGAGCA
>DASPJU010000663.1:0-4099 GCA_035628475.1 Salinarimonas sp.
GCGGACACCTGGATCGCGGAGGCATCCACGAAGAAGTCCTCATGCAGGCGCTGCCGGACGGCCTCGATCATGCGCGGTTCGCGCGGCTCACCGGCTTCCGGATCGTGCTCCTCGATCCACTCCGTCGCCGCCTCGTCCAGCACCGGATCGGCGGGGTCGCCGCCGCGCGGCTCGTGCGTCCGGTCTGCGCCGTAACCGCCGCCCGGATAGCCGCCGCCGAAGCCGCCGCTCGGGCCCTCGCCCTGGTCGGCGATCCGCCCGGTCTCCTCGCGCCCATAGCCGGTGCCCAGCGCCTCGCCCGGCGCCGAGCCGCGCCGCCCGCCCGTGCCGAAGCCCGCATCGCCCGATTTCAGGTCGTCCCGTCTCGTATCGCCCGCCATCGCCGCTGCTCCTCCTCGAAGATCGAGGCGGAACAGGGCCGGGCGCGGAGGGTTGCGGCCGGGCTAGTTCAGGAAGGGGTTGCGCCCGCCGCGCGGTCCCTGCTGGGGGCCGAAATGCCGGGCCAGGTAGTCCACGATCGTGGTCCGCATCTCGCCCTCGAGCGGGTTCATGCCGTGCCGCTCGGTCATCCAGTCCATCAGGTCGTCCCACTGGTTCCGCGGGAAGTGGGAGCGCCGGATGATCGCCGTGTTGTGGCAGGTGGTGCAGTAGCCGAAGGTCTCCGCACGGCCATGGCCGTCCGGCAGCACATCCTCGGTCTCCGCAGTCTGCTGCACGGCGGTGACGGCGGCGGCCTGGCGCCGCACCGCCTCGGCCCGCGCCGCCGCCTCCGCCTGTTCCCGCTGGAAGGCGAGCGCGGCTGTCGTCGGGGGATGGGCCGTGGCGCGCGGCCGGTTCTCGATCGCGCCCCTGATGCCGAACAGGGTGACGACGGCGAGCAGCAGCGCGCCGATCAGCACATGGGGCAGCGACATCTCAGCCGACCAGGATCGCCGCCCGGCTGATCGGATTGCCGCCGTAGCCCTGCGGGTTCCAGTTCGCCGCCGCATGGGGCTGCATGCGGCCCTCGCTGTCGGTCGCGCGATACCAGACCTCGTAGTAGCCGTCGGAGGGCAGCGTCACGCGACCCGTCCATCGCTGCCAGGCATGGCGGTTCGCCGGCGCCGCCACCTGCATCTCGGTCCACGTCGCGCCGAAATCAGTGCTGACATGGACGGCGCGCACGGTGAGATCGCCCGCCCAGGCCGCGCCGCGCAGGTCGAGCTGCCGCGTGCCCGCCGGCAGGCGCGTGCCGTTGGCGGGCGCCGAGATGATCGAGCGCACGGGCATGGATTCGAGGATGCGGAATCCCTTCTCGTCCGCCTTGCCGCCCGGCACCATCGGGGTGGCCGGGACCCGGTAGGAGGTGCCCGTCATGCCCTGCCCGTCATGCTCGCGGTCCCGCAGGGTCACCCGGGTGAGCCACTTGTGCGACAGCGAGCCGGGCCAGCCCGGGATCACGAGCCGCACCGGGCCGCCATGGATGTGGGGCAGGGGCTCGCCGTTCATGGCGAAGACGATCAGGCCGTGCTCCTCCATGGCCTTCGGGATCGGCATGCCGCGCGAGAGCGTCTCCTTCGCGGTGTCGCCCGACAGATGCGGGTCGGCCCCGTAATGGGCCGTGTAGCGGGCGGTGTCCTTCACGCCCGCCGCCTTGAGGACGTCGGCGAGCGGGATGCCCGTCCACTCGGCGCAGCCCGCGCCGCCATTGGTCCATGGGTTGCCGCGGGCCTGGGGCGTGAAGAAGGCGCGGCCGTTGCCGCCGCATTCGAGCACCATGCGGAGGGTCTTGGGCTGGAAGCGGGAGCGCAGCTCGGCCAGCGTCAGGTCGAGGGGCTGGTTCACCTCCCCGTCGACCTGGATGCGCCAGGCGTTCGGGTTGGCGTTCGGCTCGGGGATGCCCCCGTTGTTGCGGATGAAGAACTTCGAGGTCGGCGTGGTGTCGTCGTCGAGGAGATGCTCGGGGGTCTCGGCCACCAGCGGCCGGTCGCCCAGCACCGACAGGCCCGGGTTCTTGCCGGGGAACTCGAGGGGCTGGGGTCCCTTGGGCCCTCCTTGCGCCAGCGCCGCCGGCACGAGGCCCGCCGGCATCTGGCTCGAGAAGGGGATGGCGCCGCCGATCGCGGCACCCATGGCGGCGAGCCCCGCGCCGCCCAGGAATCCGCGCCGGCTCGGGCCCGAGCGGCGCCCGAAGACCTCGGCGTCGGCCCGTTCGGGATCGTCGGCGTAGAGCTCCGCCAGGGAGCGTTCGCGTTTGGTCATGATCTCCTCCCATGCGGCCGGCGCCGCTTGTCCTGCTGGCGCCGGCGGCGAGGCCGGCGCGCCTCCACGATACGACGGCCCGCAGCGGTGTCGACGGGCAATCGTGCGGGATGGGCTTGCGGCGAGGGCGAGGCGAGCGGCGCGCGGGGCCTCAGCGCGTCGCGACCAGGCGCAGGGGCGCGGCCTGGCCCGCCCGGACCGGGACGTAGAGGCCGCGGTGCTCGGGATGGGGGCTGAAGGCGTCGGACAGCCCGATCACGGTCTCGGCGGCGCCGAGCAGCAGCGCGCCGTCGGGGTTGAGCGCCCCGGCCAGGCGGCGCAGCACGTCCGACTTGGTCGGGCCGTCGAAATAGATCAGCACGTTGCGGCAATAGATGATGTCGAAGGAGCCGAGCGCGCCGAAGTCCTTGATGAGGTTGAGCGGGCGGAAGTCGACCATCGAGCGGATGGCGCTCGACAGGCGCCACTGGTCGCCCTCCTGCGTGAAGTACTTCAGCAGCATGGTGATGGGCAGGCCGCGCTGGACCTCGAACTGGCTGTAGACGCCCGCCCGCGCGCGGTCGAGGATCTCGGTCGAGATGTCGGTGGCCACGATCTCCACGGACCAGCCGGCGAGCCGGGCCCTGGCCTCGTCGAGGATCATGGCGAGCGAATAGGGCTCCTGCCCCGAGGAGGCGGCCGCGCACCAGATGCGCAGGCGCCGCGTCCCGGCGCGCGCCGCCAGCATCCTGGGCAGCAAGGTGTCCTTGAACAGGTCGAAGGGCGTGCGGTCGCGGAAGAAGAAGGTCTCGTTCGTGGTCATGGCCTCGACCACCGCGCCCTCGAGCGCGGCGTCGCGGCCCGCCTTCAGCATGCCCGCCAGCTCCGACAGGCCCGCGAGCTTGAAGCGGCGGCAGACCGCGGCGAGCCGGCTGTCCACGAGATAGCGCTTCTCCGCCGTCAGCGAGAGGCCGGAGCGGCTCTTGAGCCAGCCCCGCAGGAACTCGAACTCGAGCTCGGTCATGCGTGGCTCCCGGACAGCAGGGCCTTCAGGGCGGGGGCGATGCCCTCGAGCGGCAGGATCTCGTGGGCGAGCCCCGCCTTGGCGACGGAGCCCGGCATGCCCCAGACGGTGCTGGTGGCCTCGTCCTGGGCGAGGACGACGCCGCCGGCCTCGACGAGGGCGCGGGCCCCGTGGGTTCCGTCCGAGCCCATGCCGGTGAGCACCACGGCCAGCGCCGAGGCCCCGAACACCGCCGCGGCGTCGCGGAAGAGCACGTCCACGGCCGGGCGGCAGAAGTTCACGGGAGCCGAGTCGTCGAGGCGGATCGCGACGCCCGACGCGTCCTTGGAGAGGCCCATGTGGCGTCCGCCGGGCGCGACGTAGATCCGGCCGGGCGCGAGGCGCTCGCCGGCTTGGGGCTCGCTGGCCGGGATGCCGGTCTGGGCCGCGAGGTGCTCGGCGAAGACGGCGGTGAAGATGGGCGGCATGTGCTGCACGACGAGGATAGGCACCCGGCTCGTGGCGCCGCCGAGGGCCGCGAGCACGTGGCCGACCGCGCGGGGACCGCCCGTGGAGGCGCCGACCAGAAGGCAGCGCGGCGCGACCGCCCCCACGCGGGGGCGCGGCCGCAGGGCGGGCGTCGGGATCGCGCCCGCGAGGGGCGGCGGGAGCGCGGGCTCGGCGCGCGGGGCGCGGACCGGCGCCGCCAGCGAGGCGCGGCGCAGGCGCGCGCCGCCCAGCGCGTGCAGCTTGGCGAGCAGGTCGGCGCGGAAGGTCGCCGACGTCGTGACGCCCCGGTGGCTGTCGGGCTTGGCGAGATAGTCGGTGGCGCCCAGCGCCAGGCACTTGAGCGAGATGTCGGCGTTGCGCTGGGTC
>DASPJU010000664.1:0-4236 GCA_035628475.1 Salinarimonas sp.
GGCGATCTCCGGCGGCGAGGTCGCGACCGTGTCGAGATGCGCCACCATCTCGCCCCGGCGCATCACCGAGACCCGGTCGGTGACGGCCATGATCTCGTGGAGCTTGTGGGTGATGAGGATCACCGTCTTGCCCTGGGCCCGCAGCGCCCGCAGCAGCCCGAACAGCGCCTCGGCCTCGGGGGGCGTGAGCACCGCGGTGGGCTCGTCCAGGATGAGGATGTCGGCGCCGCGATAGAGCGCCTTGATAATCTCGACCCGCTGCTGCAGGCCCACCGACAGGGAGCCCACCTCCGCATCCGGGTCGATGACGAGGCCGTAATCGTCGGAGAGCCGCTTGAGCTCGGCGCGGGCGCGGGCCGTGCCGCGGGCGAGCAGCGCCCCGCCCTCGGCACCCAGCATCACGTTCTCCAGCACGGTGAGCGTGTCGACCAGCATGAAGTGCTGGTGGACCATGCCGATCCCCGCCCGGATCGCGTCGCCCGACGAGCGGATGGCGGTCGCGGCGCCGTTCACCCGGATCTCGCCGGAATCGGCCTCGTAGAAGCCGTAGAGGATCGACATCAAGGTCGACTTGCCGGCGCCGTTCTCCCCCACGATCCCGTGGATGGTGCCGCGCGCGACCGTGAGGTCCACGGCCTTGTTGGCGTGGACGGCGCCGAAGCTCTTATCGATGCGGATGAGCTCGATGGCGGGGGTCATTCGCAACATCCCCCCTCTCCCGGATGGGAGAGGGGACGGGGGTGAGGGTGGACGGCCGGGAGGTGGGCTGGGAACCATCCAAGATCATCCCCGGGAATGTCCCGGGGATTAAGGGCGTGAGGGCGGTCGAGTGGCCGGGTCAGGCCTAACCACGAGGCCGGCGAGGTCCTGCGACCTTCCCAGCGTGGCACCCTCACCCCCGGCCCCTCTCCCATTCGGGAAAGGGGGGCGGAGCTCACCTCACAGCGCGGGGCACTTCGAGTCCGACATGAAGTCGTGCACGGCCGTCTTGCCGGCCGCGATGTCGGCGGCGGCGGCGTCCACGGCCTTGCGCATGTCGGCGGTGATCAGCGCCTTGTTGTGCTCGTCGTCGGCCCAGCCCACGCCCTGCTCCTTGAGGCCGAGCGACACCGAGCCCGCCTTGAAGCTCCCGTTCTTGGCGTCCATGAAGGTGGAGTAGGTGGCGTTGTCGACGCGCTTGAGCATCGAGGTCAGCACCTTGCCCGGATGCAGGGCGTTCTGGTTCGAGTCGACGCCGATGCCGAGCCGCCCCGCGTCGGCGGCCGCGCGCAACACGCCGATGCCGGTGCCGCCGGCCGCGTGGTAGATCACGTCGGCGCCGCGGTCCATCTGGCCCTTGGCGAGCTCGGCCCCGCGCACGGGATCGTTCCAGGCCGCGCCCGTGGTGCCGGTCATGTTGACGAAGACCTCGGCGTCCTTGCGCGCCGCCTTGACGCCCTGCGCGTAGCCGCAAGCGAAGCGGCGGATGAGGGGGATGTCCATGCCGCCCACGAAACCGACCTTGCCGGACTTCGACGCCAGGCCCGCGAGCACGCCCACGAGATAGGAGCCCTCGTGCTCCTTGAAGGTGATGGATTCGACGTTCGGGCGATCGATCACGCTGTCGATGATCGCGAACTTGAGGTTCGGGAACTCGGCCGCGACCTTCTCCAGCGCCGACTTCTGGCTGAAGCCGACGGCGAGGATCGGCGAGAAGCCCTCGCGGGCGAAGCGGCGCAGGGCCTGCTCGCGCTGGGCGTCGTTCTGGGGCTCGAAGTCGCGATACTCGACCCCCGTCTCCTTCTTGAAGCGCTCGGCGCCCGAGAAGACGCCCTCGTTGAAGGATTTGTCGAACTTGCCGCCGAGATCGTAGACGATCGCGGGCTTGGGCGCGGCGGTCTGCGCCAGCGCGATCGCGCCGGAGGCGACGAGGCCGGCGATGGCCAGGCCCAGGGCTTTGAGCTTCATGCGTGACGGTCCCCTGCAAGGTCCGGGCGCTCACCGGCGCCCCTTGCCGTCACGATGGCAGCGCGGGCGCCCGGCGACAAGGGGCCGCCTTGCGGCCACGCGGCGCGGCGGTGGTCTCCTCCCCCGCGGGCCGGGGGGAGGAGCGGCCGGCTTCTACTTGAAGAACTTCGGATCGAGCGCCGAGAGCGCCAGGAGCGCCGCCGGCATGTCCACCCCGGCGCGGCGGATCTTCTGGGCCATGTCGCGGCAGGCCGCGACGTTGTCGCGCTGGGCGAGGGCGTCGGCCTGGTCGAGGGGCAGGAGCTGCGTCACGGGCGGCGCCTTCGGAGCCGGCGCGGAGGGCGCGGGGGCTGGGGCGGCGCCCGGGGCGGGGGCCGGAGGGGGCGCGGCGGCCTTGGCGGCCTCGGCCTTCACGAAGGTCGCGAGCTCCCGGCACAGATTGGCGGGGCCGGCCTGCGGCGCGGGCGCGGCGGCCTGCTGCGCCGGAGCCGGGGCGGGGGGCGCCGCGGGCGCGGCCTGCTGGGGCGGCGGGGGAGCCGCCGGGACCGGGGCCGCGGGAGCCGCCTGCTGCGGGGCCGCGGGGGCGGCCGGCGGCGGCGCGGCCGGGGCTGCCTGCTGGGGCGGCGGGGTCGAGACCGCGGGCGTGCCGGTGGACGGCGTCTCCGGCAGCGGCCCGGGCGTGGCCTGCTGGACCGGGGCCGTCGCGGCGGGCGGCGCGCCCGGGGCGGCTTGCTGGGGCCCCGCCGCCGGGGCCGCAGGCGTCGCCTGCTGCGGCACGCTCGGCGCCAGCGGGGGCACCTCGGCGGCCTCGGCTGCCGGCGGCACCTCGATCGGCTGGAGGACCGGCTCTGGGGCCGTCGACTGCACCGGCCCCGTGGCGGTGGCGGCGCTGCCGGCGGGCTGGTCGGCCGGGGGAGCGGGGGTTTGGGCGGATGCGGAGCCCAGGGCCGCGCCGGCGAGGAGCGCGGCGAGCAGAATCGGCTTCACGTCGGGTTTCCTCCTGGTTTTGGGCCATTGGAGGCCAAGGCGGGCGCTCTGTCCATATCCGGCGCGCGTCGCTATGGTCCGGCCATGAGCCTCCTGCCCGACGAGATCGACCGCTACGCCCGCCATCTGGTGCTGCGCGACGTCGGCGGCCCGGGCCAGACGCGCCTCAAGGCGGCCCGCGTCCTCGTGATCGGCGCCGGCGGCCTGGGCGCGCCGCTGATCCAATATCTCGCGGCCGCGGGGATCGGAGCGATCGGCATCGTCGACGACGATCGCGTCTCCCTGTCGAACCTCCAGCGGCAGGTGATCCACGATACGTCCGATATCGGCCGCCCGAAGGTGGAGAGCGCCGCCGCCGCGGTCGCGCGCCTCAATCCGCACGTGGCGGTCGAGACGCATGAGACGCGCCTCGGCCCGGCGAACGCGCGGGCCCTCGTCGCGGCCTATGACATCGTCGCCGACGGCTCGGACAATTTCGGCACGCGCTACGCCGTCTCCGACGCCTGCTTCCATGCCGGCCGGCCGCTCGTCACGGCGGCGCTCGGCCAGTTCGACGGCTCGCTCACCACGATCCGGGCGCACGAGCGGGACGCGGACGGCCGCCCCAACCCCACCTATCGCTGCCTCTTCCCCGCCCCGCCCCCACCGGGCGCGATCCCGGCTTGCGCGGAAGCCGGCGTGCTCGGGGCTTTGGCAGGGGTGATGGGAAGCCTCATGGCGATGGAGGTCGTCCGCGAGATCGTCGGCTTCGGCGAGGGGCTGGTCGGGCGCCTCCTGATGGTGGACGCGCGCTCCATGCGCTTCGAGACCCTGCGCTACGGCTGGGACCCGGAGAATCCCTTGAGCGGGAGCGCCCTCCCCTCTCCCGGATCGGAGAGGGGTCGGGGGTGAGGGTGGCCGGATCGGGAGGTTCGCGACGCAACCCTCACCCCTGGAGGGGGGAGGGTGGCCGGCGGAGCCGGCCGGGAGAGGGGGCCGTCAGAGGGTTCGCGACGACGGCGCCGCCGCACGAGATCCGCGTCGAGTCCGCCTCCCGGTGTTGCATTCCGCATTTTCGCGCTCCCCCGCTCCCTCGGGAGGGAGAGGGGAGCTCGCGCCCTACTCGGCCGCGTCGACCTTGATCACGCCGCGGCGGATCTGGTCCTCCTCGATCGACTCGAACAGGGCCTTGAAGTTGCCCTCGCCGAAGCCGTCGTCGCCCTTGCGCTGGATGAACTCGAAGAAGATCGGTCCGATCACCGTCTTGCTGAAGCGCTGCAGCAGCACCTTCGTGAAGCCGCCCTCGACGACGCCCTCGCCGTC
>DASPJU010000665.1:0-5556 GCA_035628475.1 Salinarimonas sp.
GTCGAGGCTCGTGACCATGACGATCGGCACGTGCTCGAAGCCGGGCACGGCGCGGGCGGCGCGCAGGAAGGCGAGCCCGTTCATGCCCGGCATCTCGTAGTCCGTGGTCACCAGGCCGATGGACTCGTGGTTCGCCTGCAGGAAGGCGAGCGCCTCGCCCGGATCCACGAAGGTCCGCGGCTGGCAATCGGGAATGCCGCGCATGGCCTCGGCCATGAGCAGGTTGTTGATCTCGGCATCGTCGAGGATGAGGGTCAGCATGCCGGGCCTCGAGGCGAACGGGCCACCCTAGGCCTCGGTGCCTCAGCGGCAGGTTAACGAGGCGGCGCTCCGGTCGCGATGGCCCGATTTCTCCGAATCCTCTCCATTCGGCTCAACTCTTCGGCAATTTCGATCCCCTAGGGTCAGTCGCGGAGAAGCGGGTCCCGCTTCTCCGCGGAGACATACGACAAGCCGCAACGACCGAAGGTCGGTCCGGCGCCCCCAGCCCGTCACCCGAAAGGCGGCAGTCATGCGCTGCACCGCGCCGACGATCCGACGCCTCGCCCGCGACCGTCGCGGCAACGTGGTCACGCTCCTGGCCCTTGCCCTGCCGGTCCTCGGACTCGCGGCGAGCGCGGCCATCGATTACGGGCGCCTCGCCTCCGGGCGCCAGGCGCTGCAGAAGGCGGCTGACGCCGCGGCTCTCGCAGCCGCCCGGGAGCTCCTGGTCTCCAGCGCCGGCGACGAGGCGCGCATCAACGCCGTGGTGGGCAGCGTGGTGCGCGCCCAGCTGGGCCTCGCCGCGGGCGACGCGTCGCTCGCCGTCGAGGCGAGGCCGTCGGCCTCGGAGGCCTCGGTCGCCGTCACCCTGTCCCGCGCCGCCGAGCCCTCGGCGCTGGGCTTCCTGGCCGGGGTCGAGCGCACCCTGGAGGCCCGCGCCACCGCGAGGCGCGTCGGCGGCGGCAAGCTGTGCGTGCTCGTGCTCTCCCTCAAGGACGCGGACGAGAACGAGGTCATCAAGCTCGAGGGCGAGGCCCGGCTCACGGGCCAGGATTGCGGCGTGTACTCCAATTCCCGCGGGCGCGAGGGCGTGAACGTCAAGGACGGCGCCGTCATCACGGGCAGCACGATCTGCTCGGCGGGTGGCTACAAGGACCCGAGCTCGACCCGCTACGTAGGGACGAGGCTGACCGATTGCCCCGTGATCGAGAACCCCCTGAAGGACAGGCCCGCCCCGATTCCTGGGACGTGCAAGCACAAGGATTCGTCGGGCAAGCCCGTCAAGCTCGTGATCGATTCGAGCCGGGACCTGCCCGCCGGCACCTATTGCGAGGGGATCGAGATCAAGGGCAAGGGCACCGTCGTGACCCTGCGCGAGAGCGGGGGCGACAACGTCCTCATCGTCAAGGACGGGCTCCTCAAGGTGACCGACGACGCCAAGCTCACGGGGCGCGGCGTCGGCATCGCCTTCGCGGGGGAGAGCGCGAGCTTCGAGTTCACCGGCACCTCCACGATCGACCTCCACGGGCCGACCGCGGGGCCGCTCGCGGGCGTGCTGTTCTTCGGCAGCCCCGACGCGCCCGACTGGCGCGAGTACAAGATCACCAGCAACAATGCGCGGGTGCTGGTGGGCACCATCTACCTGCCCAAGGGCTTCTTCACGGTCGACGCCAAGAACCCCGTGGCCGACCTCTCGGCCTATACGGCGGTGATCGTGAACAAGCTCAACCTGAAGGACGCGCCGAAGCTGGTGCTCAACACCAACTACCACCAGACCCAGGTGCCGGTCCCGAAAGGCGTCGCCGCCATGACCGGGACCACCGCCCTCGTCCGCTGAGGCGCGGGCCCGCCCCGTTTGCCTCTTCCGGTCCCGGCCCCGACCATGTATTGGCCGGACGCGGCCCGGCGACGCCCGGCCCCGGGAGGGGCGCGCCGCGGGACACGCGCGAGGGAGGACAGCCGCCGGCCGTCGAGGAGTCACGTCGCGCCCCGACGACGACACGCCACGCCGCTCCCGCGCCGGTCGATCGCGCCCATGCCCCACCCCCTCTCCGTGTTCATCATCGCCCTCAACGAGGCGGACCGCATCGGCCGGACCATCGAGGCCGTGCGCGCCGTCGCGGACGACGTCGTGGTGGTGGATTCGGGCTCCACCGACGGGACGCAGGAGGTCGCCCGGGCGCTGGGCGCGCGGGTCGTGCACAATCCCTGGCCGGGCTACGGCGAGCAGAAGCGCGTCGGCGAGGACCAGTGCCGGCACGATTGGGTGCTCAACGTCGATGCCGACGAGGTGGCCTCGCCCGCGCTCGCGGCCGAGATCGCCGCGCTGCTGGCCGGGGACCCGCCGGCGGACGCCTACCGCATCACCATCGCGGAGCTGTTCCCGGGCGAGCGCCGCCCGCATCGCTTCGCCCATCGCCTGGCGCCGGTGCGCCTCTATCGCCGCAGCCGCTTCCGCTACTCCCCCTCGCCCGTGCACGACCGCGTCGTGCTCACCCGCGGGGCGCGGGTCGGGCGCCTGCGGGGCGAGCTGCACCACTACTCCGTCCGCTCCCTCGGCGACGAGATCGCCAAGCTCAACCGCTATTCCGACCTGCAGGTGCGGGACATGGAGGCGCGCGGGCTCGCCGTGCCCCTGGCGCGCATCTATGTCGAGTTCCTGGGGGCGTTCCTGAAGGCCTATTTCTTCCGGCGACACTTCCTGCGCGGCGGCTACGGCTTCCTCATCGCCATGAACTACGCCTTCTGGCGCCACCTGCGCATGGCGAAATATTACGAGCGCCGGCGCACCATGCGGGGCGAGAGGGAATAGACCCCTCGCACGCGGTCCGGGCCAGGAGCGCCGGCCGACCGAGCAATCCTGGATCTCCGTTCCGCCCTCCGCCCTCAACCCGGTCCAGCTGGGGCGGGGCCGCGACTGTCCTTAGAACATCCGGCGGAAGGTCAGCTTCCCGTCGCCCGGCGCCCAATAATCCGGGATGAGAGCGACGCGCTCGTAGCCCAGCCGCGAGTACAGCGCCCGCGCCGCCTCCATGGGCGGCTCGGTCGAGGTATCGATCAGCAGCATCCGCGCGCCTTGACCGCGCAGCCGCCGCTCCACCTCGCCGACGAGCGCGCGCGCTACGCCGCCGCGCCGCGCCTCGGGCCGCACGCCCAGGAACAGGAGATTCCAAACCCCCTGAACCGGCTCGGGAGCCAGATACGCGGCCCCGAGGCCCTCCCCAGCCAGCAACCAGAGCCGGCCCTCGGGCCCGCCCTCGAAATGGCCGGGCAAGCTGCCCGCGAAGCCGTCAGCCTCCTCGGGCGTGAAAAGGCCGATGTCGCGGATGACCGCCTCCAGGGCGGGGATGTCGGAGATGTGCGCATCGCGCACGCAAACAGGGTTGGTCAACGCCGTGATCCTTGCATGTCGTCGGGACGCGGAGAGGCGGGCCCCCCGGGCCGGCCTCCCTCCGGTTCGGCCTCGCACCGCGCTCAGGCGATGGGCCGGGTCACCTGGGTCGTGGACATGCAATCCTCGGCTGGAGCGCATCGATGCGCTCTCATGGGGCTTACGGTCGAGCCGACAAGGCTGTCAACCGCCATGGCGCGTCGGGCAGGATGCGACACCCCGATGGGAGACGGTCTCGTCGGACGTGATAGGCTCCCCGTCGCCCCTACAGGCCCGTCACGAGACCGCTCCAGGAGACAGCCCCCCATGCGCAGCACGATCTGGGACGTCCTCGCCGCCGGCGGCGCCGAGCGCGACGCCATCGGGGCCCCCGGCCGGCCCTGGCTGACCCATGGGGCCCTGCGCGACCTGGCGCGGGACACGGTGGCGGCGCTCAACGGCGTCGGCATCGGCCGCGACGACCGGGTCGCCGTCGTGCTCCCCAACGGCCCCGAGATGGCGGCGGCCTTCGTGGGAATCGCGTGCGCCGCCGCCGCCGCGCCCCTCAACCCCGCCTACCGGGCCGAGGAGTTCGAGTTCTACCTCTCCGACCTCAAGCCCAGGGCCCTGGTGGCGAAAGCGGGCGACGACACCCCGGCCCGCGCCGTGGCGGGCCGGCTCGGCATTCCCGTCATCGAGCTCCTGCCCGACGAGGCTGGCCCGGCCGGGGGCTACCGCCTCGGCCTCGACGCGCTGCCGGACGCCGCGCCCCGCGCGGGCGGCACGGCGCGAGCCGACGACATCGCCCTCGTGCTCCACACCTCGGGCACCACGGCGCGCCCGAAGATCGTGCCGCTGTCGAACGCGAATCTCGCGGCCTCGGCCCGCAGCATCGCGGCGACGCTGGCGCTCGCCCCGGGCGACCGCTGCCTCAACGTCATGCCCTTGTTCCACATCCACGGCCTGGTCGCGGCGGTCCTGTCCACCCTCGACGCGGGGGCGGCGGTGAGCTGCACGCCGGGCTTCAACGCGCTGCGGTTCTTCGCCTGGCTCGATGAGGTCGACCCCACCTGGTACACGGCGGTGCCGACCATGCACCAGGCGATCCTGGCCCGCGTCGGCCACAATGCCGAGCGCCTGGCCAGGGGCACGCGGCTTCGCTTCGTGCGCTCCTCCTCGGCCTCGCTCCCGCCGCAGGTCATGGCGGAGCTGGAGACCACCTTCGGCTGCCCCGTGGTCGAGGCCTACGGCATGACGGAAGCCTCGCACCAGATGGCCTCCAACCCCCTGCCGCCCCGCGCCCGCAAGCCGGGCTCGGTGGGCGTGGCCGCCGGCCCCGAGGTCGCGATCATGGACGAGGAGGGGCACCTCCTGCCCCAGGGCGCGGTCGGCGAGGTGGTGATCCGGGGACCCAACGTGACGCGGGGCTACGAATCCAACCCCGACGCGAACCTGAAGGCCTTCGCGGCCGGGTGGTTCCGCACCGGCGACCAGGGGCGTCTGGACGAGGAGGGCTACCTCTTCCTCACCGGGCGCCTCAAGGAGATCATCAACCGCGGCGGCGAGAAGGTCTCGCCCCTGGAGGTCGACACCGTGATCATGGATCATCCGGCGGTGGCCCAGGTGGTCACCTTCGCGATGCCGCACCCGAAGCTCGGCGAGGAGGTCGCGGCCGTGGCGGTGCTACGGGAGGGGATGCAGGCCACGGAGGCCGAGATCCGCGCCTTCGCGGCCGCCCGGCTCGCCGACTTCAAGGTGCCCCGCCGGGTGCTGTTCGTCGCCGAGATCCCCAAGGGCGCCACGGGCAAGCTCCAACGGGTGGGCCTGGCGCAGAAGCTGGGCCTCACGGAGGCGGCGGCGTGACCCCTATTCCTCTCCCCGCGGGCGGGGAGAGGAATCCGCCCAACCCCAGGAGCTTCCCCATGCCCTCCATCTGCGTCTTCGGCGCCGGCGCCATCGGCGGCTTTCTCGCGGCGCGGCTCGAGGCGTCGGGCACGCCCGTCACGGTCGTGGCGCGCGGCCCTCATCTCGCGGCGATGCGCGAGCGCGGCCTGCGCCTGCTGAGCGGGGGCGAGACCCTCGAGACCCGCCCGCGCGTCGCCGAGGATCCGCGCGCGATCGGCCCGCAGGACTACCTCTTCCTGACCTTGAAGGCCCATTCCCTGGAGCCCGCGCTGCCGGGGCTCGCGCCCCTCGTCGGCCCC
>DASPJU010000666.1:0-7265 GCA_035628475.1 Salinarimonas sp.
CCGTTACCAGGGGCCAGTGGGGCTTGGACGCTGAACAGAGTGAACTTCGGTTCGTTCGAGCTGACGGGCGGATGCTATGGCTCGCAGCGCGTTCCACCCTTTATCGCGAGCCCGGAAGGCCAGACCGGCTGATCGGGGTCACGTTCGACATCTCAGATCGCAAAGCTGCTGAAGACCGGGTCTGGCGGGCAGCGAACCAAGACCCGTTGACCGGCCTGCCGAACCGCGCCCTATTCCAGAGGCGTCTGGAGGACGCGCTTGCCCGCGCTGAAGCGGATCAAACGAGCGTCTGCCTCCTGCTAATCGACCTCGACGGCTTCAAGGATGTGAATGACACGCTGGGCCATGATGCAGGCGACGCGTTGTTGAAGATCACAGCGGAGCGCCTCAGGGAGTTCGTTCGGGATTGTGATACGCTCGCGCGCTTAGGTGGCGACGAGTTCGCCGTCATCCTCGTGTCGCCTCTGGAACTGCAACACGCCACAGCGCTTGGCAAGCATATCCTCTCACGACTCTGCGAGCCGCTGATCTACGAGGGCAGGATGATCTCCAGCCGAGCCAGTATCGGCGTAGCAGCATCCCCGCATCATCATCGTGAGTCACGCGAACTGCTCAAGGATGCCGATCTTGCCTTGTACCGCGCCAAAACCGAGGGGAGGCACCGGGTTGTGGCGTACGCACCCGAAATGCGGGAAGCAACTGAGCGCCGGGTCACAGTTGCTAGGGAGGTGCAAGAGGCCGTTCGCGAGGGTCGCATCGTGCCCTTCTACCAGCCGAAGGTGAGCTTCGCGACGGGAGCGATTGTGGGCTTGGAGGTACTGGCACGCTGGCAGCACCCGACCCGAGGCGTACTTACTCCTGGCTACTTCGGCTCGGTGTTCGAGGACTCGGAGCTTGCCATCGCCATTGGCGAGAGCCTCGTGACCCAGGTGGCGGCGGATGTGCGCTCCTGGCTCGATCGCGGGCTCGATTGCGGTCGCGTCGCCGTGAACCTCTCGTCAGCGGAGTTCGCCGACCCTGGCTTGGCGGACAACACGCTGCGCGTTCTACGCAGCGCGGGCGTACCGACGAAGCACTTTGAGGTCGAGGTGACTGAGACCGTCCTCCTGGGACGGAGTACCGAGGAGGTTGCCTCGATTTTGCGGCAGTTCCACGAACACGGCGTCAAGGTAGCGCTTGATGATTTTGGGACGGGTTACGCGTCGCTGACGCACCTAAAGCGGTTCCCCGTCAATCACATCAAGGTGGACCAGAGCTTCATTCGTGATCTGGAGCATGATCGAGACGACGCAGCCATCGTTGCGGCGGTGATCGGGCTTGGGCGCAGCCTTGGCATGAAGGTGACGGCGGAAGGAGTTGAGACGAAAGGGCAGGCTGAATGCCTTCGGCAGATGGGCTGCGACTACGCCCAGGGCTACTTTTATGCGAAGCCGATGGCCGGCTCCCGTGTGCGCTGGCTCCTGGAAACCTGGACGGGTCAGGGGGCCTCGATTCCGTCTCCAAGCCTTGCTAAAGCCGCTATTGGCGCCCATATTGAGATCATCGACTTTGGGCCGGACAATCGGGCCGTACCGCCTTGGGCTTAGCTCGGGCGCACGTTCAGACACTCTCTCCTGACATCGACAAATCGAGCAACGGGCTGCGCTCTCGCGCTGCCTGCCCGCTCACGTGCAGCCTCAATACCAAGGATATCCCCATGACCATGGGCACCGTGAAGTTCTACAACACTCAAAAAGGCTTCGGCTTCATCCAGCCGGACGACGGCGGCAAGGACGTGTTCGTCCACGCCACGGCTCTCGAGCGCGCTGGCATGCAGGATCTCGTTGAGGGCCAGAAGGTCTCCTTCGACACCGCTGAAGACCGCCGCTCGGGCAAGGTCGCCGTCAACAACATCCAGAACGGCTAATTCGCACTTGGCGCTTCAGGCGCCATGCACGTCCGGGCGCCGCCGAGAGGCGGCGCCCATTCAGAAAACATCCCATGAAATTCTCTTTCGAGCCGCGTCACATGCGGCAGGACGCTACGTCCGATCGGCCGACGTTCCGCGTTGCCCGTCTCTGGGCCGATGCGGCCAGTGACGCCGCTGAGGTCAGCCACCTGATCGACCGAACTTACGACTATGCCTCGGCGCGCGAGCTGCGCTGGCATCTCGCTGAGCGTTTCGCCCGCCCGCCCGCCACCGTGACCGTTGATCGGATCTGACACCATGATGGACAACCCGCATCATCCATACGACCTCGATGTCGTGCTCTGCGCCAAGCCGGCGGGGCATTATGCGTGGGCAATCCGCCGCTCCGGCAAGCTCTTGGAGCGATCCGACCGTCTGTATTCGTCTGAACGCTCCGCTCGCAAGAGCGGCGAGGAGGCGATTGATCGGACGCTGAAGGGGCCTCTCCATCGGTGATGGGCAGGCTGTGGCGTAGAAGCCATGAGGTGAGAAGGGGTGCTTCTTCGGAGGCGCCTTTTCTTTTGCCCCCACAAGGCACAGGTCTCCTCCCGCTTGACGCCGAGCGGATCCGTGCAGAAAAAAGGGCCGCCCTTGCGAGCGGCCCAAGTCTAGGGAGGAAACGCCCAAGGAGGGCGCCAACACCGCGACGCCATCGCGATGCTGCTCTGCAATATGTGAGGCCGAAGTGGCTTCAGCAAAAGCCCAGGTCGGAGCGGTGATCCTGCCAGCCTCTGGCCTGCTCGGGTTTGACATAGCCAGGAGCAAAATGACTCCGCTGCCGGCAGCCGGCACGAGGTAGGCTACTGCTGGGATAGGATCCACTTCACCAGAACCTCGGCGTCAGCTGGACTGACGGTTGCTTGCGGCGGCATCGGCGTCTGGCCCCAGTTGCCTGCGCCGCCCTTGATCACCTTCTCAGTCAAGGTCTTGGTGGCTGAGTCATCCTTGGCGTAACGCTCGGCTATGGCCTTGTATGCAGGCCCGATCATCTTCCGTTCGGGGTGATGGCAGGCCACGCAATTCTTGCTTCGTGCCAGCTCGGGGCTGGCCAGGGCCGGCAAGGACACGAGCAGCGCAAGCGCGGTCGCGGCAACATGGCGAACATTGATCATCGGCAGGTTTCCCATCTTGGGCGGCATGGCCTTTGCGGGGACCGTTCGGGCGCCCGACGGTACTGGGCCACGCCGCCAGGGCGGCGCGGCCGTTATCGGTCTGCTCAGTTGGCTTTGAGCTGATAGACTTCGCCAGTGTCCGTCGACACGTACAAGCTGCCGTCCGGAGCTTGCACGGCAGAACGGAAGCGGCCCGCAGGCATGGGGAGCGACACCGTGGTGCGCGTGGCGGACGAACCATCGGGCGTAATGTCGAGCACGTCGAGGCGGTTACCCACAGGCGTTCCATGGATGCCAATGCCCGTAAAGGTCACGACCATCCGCCCGTTCCACTCCTTCCATTGCGGGCCGCTCAGGAACGTGCATCCCATCATGCCCTGCGAGAGCCCGTCGTTGTTCCAAGCCGGCTTCATCGCATTCGGGAAAGATTTGAGGTCAGTCATCGGCATGAATGCCGCCCGTTCCTTAGGGTCCATCGCGCCCATCTGGTTGGGCGAGTACCCGCAGTAGCCGTCCGGACAGTCGCCACGTCCGGCCCTGTTCGGGCGGGGATCCCATCCCGCGTTTCCGCCGGCCACGAGCGCCGTCACCTCGTCGCTATGCCACGGTCCGTTCTCGGACGTGAACGGTTGATTGTTGGCCGGTCGGAAGCAGATGCCTTGCGGATTGCGGTGCCCGTAGGTGAAGACCCGGGGATCAAAGCCCTGGGGGGGATTGTTACCAGGTGCCGCCTTGCCGTCCCGATCGATGCGGAGCACCTTGCCCCCGATGCGCGTCGGGCTCTGCGGAACCTCGCCGTTGTGGGTATCACCCGTCGTCACGTACAGGAATCCGTCTGCCGGACCGAAGCGGAGGCGCCCGCCATTGTGCGCGCCAGCGTCGCCGAACGGATGGTCGCTCTTGCCCGGCTTGTAGGCGATGTCGGTGACGATGTCCTGCCGGTCCTTGACGCTGGTCAGATCGGGACTGACCGTCAGGCGCAACACGCGGTTGCTTCCCGGCGCGGTCATGCTCGATGCGGAATAGACGTAGATGAACCGGTTGGTCGCGAAGTCAGGATCGATCGCCACCCCGGCCATGCCCGCCTGCCCGCTGCAGAACAGGTCAGAAGCCGTCTGAGGATAGCCCTTGGAATCTTTGATCCCGAGGAGGGGGACGACCGTGCCGGACGGCAGCCGCACGGACAGGCCTCCGCAGCGCTCGGTGAAGAACATGGCACCGTCGGGCAGGAACGCCATGTCCCAGATCACGTTGTCCCGGTCCTTGAGCACGGGCGTGCTGGTCAGGCTGGGCGTTCCGCCTCCAGCTTGAGCCATCGCCGCTCCGGATAGGGCGAGCGAGGCCACTAGCGCACAGGGCAACACGTAGCTGATCCGTCGCGTCATCGATGCTTCCTCCGCTATTGTACGTTGTGCCCTCAGAGGGCTCACAAAGCGCCGCCGCTAGGTCGTTCTTCTTGTTCGGCGCCTACGACTCTAAGGTCAGCGGCGAAGCTTGCGCAATGAAAGTTTCGCGAGCATGACGCGTCGGTTCAGTAACCAGGATTGCACACGGAGGAGGTCTGCAAGGGCAAGCGCGACAAACATGCCCTGGTCGCTCCGCCCCGGAGCCTACACCCCTGGCAGGCACAGGGCAGCTCTCCACCAAGACGCAACCGGTATCCCGCGTCCGATGGGGGCGTTGCACGCTGTGAGTGCATGGTATTCCCGCCGCTTGCCGAAAGCGCTTCGAGCCGCGATAATCACTAGGTGACGAGTACTCGATCACGCGAATCCAGAATTCTTCAGCTTGCGAGGAGGACGACCATGAAGTGGGCGAAGCCGTCTGTTCAGGAGATGTGTGTCGGCATGGAAGTGACGAGCTACGAGTCCGCCGAGATCGATCCAGTTCTCATCTGACGCAGTCCGTCACCCGACCCATCGGGCGAGGCTGCTCGAGCCGATGCAGGCCATCATCCTCGGTTCGGCAGCGGGCGGCGGCGTTCCCCAATGGAACTGCCGCTGCTCCGTCTGCAGTCTCGCCTGGGCGGGGGACCCGCGGGTAAAGCCCCGCACCCAGTCGAGCTTGGCGGTCTCTTCAGACCGCGAGGCATGGCTCCTCGTCAACGCCTCGCCCGACATCCGCCAGCAGATCGCCGCGACGGTGGCTCTGCATCCGCGATCCGGGCTAAGGCACTCGCCGCTTCGGGCGGTGCTGCTCACAAATGGCGACGTCGACCACGTCGCGGGCCTTCTCACCCTGCGTGAGAGCCAGCCCTTCGATCTCCTGGGCACGCCCGAGATCCTCGGCGCCATCGCGGCTAACCGCGTCTTCGATGTGATGAATCCAGGCTTCGTGAAGCGTCGCGAGGTGGGCCTGGAGGTCCCGTTCGAGCCCCTGCCAGGCCTGCGGGCCACCCTGTTCCCGGTGCCCGGCAAGGCGCCGCTCTGGCTGGAGGGCACCGCGCCCGTGATCGGCGAGATGGGCGAGAGCACGGTAGGCGTGCTCCTCGAAGCGGGCGGCCGGCGCCTCGCCTATGTGCCCGGCTGCGCCCGCATCTCGGACGAGCTGCGTCGGTGGGTGGAGGGTGTCGACGCCCTGCTGTTCGACGGCACGGTGCTCGAGGACGACGACCTCATCCGGGCGGGTGTCGGCTCCAAAACGGGCTGGCGCATGGGCCACGTGCCCATGAACGGGCCGCAGGGCTCTATCGCGGGCCTCGCCGACCTCGCCATCGGGCAGCGCGTCTTCGTGCACGTCAACAACACCAATCCCGTCCTCATCGAGGGCTCGGCCGAGCGCCGGCACGTCGAGGAAGCGGGCTGGACCGTCGCCCATGATGGGCTCACCCTTCACCTCGCGCCGCAGGCGGTCCTCGCCGCGGCCGTCACGGACTAGGCCATGAGCGCTGCCCTTGCCTCCTTCGCCGCCTCCTCACCGGCAGCGGCCGCCGGGAGCGACCGGCTCCTCGCCCCCAACGAGCTGGAGACAGCCCTGCGCGACATCGGCGCGCGGCGCTACCACAATCTCCACCCCTTCCACCGCCTGCTCCATGGCGGCAAGCTCAGCCCCGATCAAGTCCGGGCCTGGGCGCTCAACCGGTACTACTACCAGGCCATGATCCCGGTGAAGGACGCCTCGATCGTCGCCCGGATGGAGGAACCGTCCCTGCGCCGCGTCTGGCGTCAGCGCATCATTGACCACGACGGCGAGATGGAAGGCGATGGTGGCATCGAGCGCTGGCTCAAGCTCACCGACGGCCTTGGATTCCCACGCCACTACGTGACCTCCACCCGCGGCATCCTGCCCGCCACGCGCTTCGCAGTGGAGGCCTATGTCCACTTTGTGCGCGAGCGCAGCATGCTCGAGGCGATCGCCTCCTCGCTCACGGAGATGTTCGCGCCTACCATTATCTCGGAGCGCGTCGCGGGCATGCTGGCGGCTTACGACTTCGTCTCGAAGGACACGCTGGCCTACTTCGACAAGCGCATGACCCAGGCGCCCCGCGACGCGGATTTCGCGCTCGCCTACGCTAAGGAGCACGCCACGACGCCCGCACTCCAGGGGGCGGTGTTGGGCGCGCTCAGTTTCAAGTGCGACGTGCTCTGGAGCCAGCTCGACGCGCTCCATCACGCCTATGTCGAGCCGGGCCTGCCCCCGCCGGGCGCCTGGACGTCCGGAGCGGAGGTCGCATGACGGACGACGGGCTCCAGCTCAGTGACGTGCCGCGCCTGCCCCGCGGCGTGCGCCTGCGCTTCGACGAGGTTCGCGGGGCCCATGTCCTGCTCGCCCCCGAGCGCGCCTTCGACCTCGACGCGATCGCGGCCGAGGTTTTGGGCCTCGTCGATGGCGCCCGCAGCGTCGACATGATAGTGGCGGCGCTCGCCGCGAAGTACGACGAGGACCGAGCCGTGATCGAGGGCGACGTGATCGCGATGCTTGACGACCTCGCCCGGAAGCGGGTGCTCGACCGATGAACGCCCGAAGCCCCGCCGTCCCAGCTCCGATCGGCCTGCTCGCCGAGCTCACCCACCGCTGCCCGCTGCGCTGCCCCTACTGCTCGAACCCGCTGGAGCTCGACCGGCGCTCGGGCGAGCTCGACACAGCCACCTGGCTGCGTGTGCTCTCGCAGGCCGCGTCGCTTGGCGTGCTCCACGTCCATCTCTCAGGCGGCGAGCCCACGGCCCGGCCCGATATCGTCGACATCACGGCGTACTGCGCCAAGA
>DASPJU010000667.1:0-6082 GCA_035628475.1 Salinarimonas sp.
CAGGCCGCCGCCGGAGGCGAGGCCCAAGCGGTCGCACCAGCGGCGGAACGATCCCAAAAGGGCCGCAAGTCGGGGGTTGATGCGGCTGCCCGTTCCAGACGATTCGACGCGAGACCCCGGTGCGCCACGAACTCCTGCGCTTCAAGCAGCACGACGAGGGCCTGTGCGGCCTCTACACGATCGCGAACGCGCTCGCCCTCATCCTGCCCGACCTGGTGTCGGAGACGGCGGCCTCCGTGCTGGTGGGCCGCATGGCGAGCGACCTGCCCACCGACATCAACACGGTGATCCGCGAGGGCACCGACCGGGCCCAGATGGAGGTCATGCTGCCCTCGGCGCAGGCCTGGACCGCCGAGCAGGGCTGGCCGGCCTGGACCTGGCGCGGCCTGCACCCGGAGCGCGGCGACAAGGCGCAGGCCTTCTGGGACCGGCTCGCCGCCGAGATGGACGGCAGGCGCGACGCCGCCCTCGTGGTGGGCTTCGGCGACGACGACGCCCCCAATACCCGCTACGAGCCGCACTGGACCTGCGTGCGGGTGATCGGACCGACCATGCTGACCCTGCGCGATTCCACCGAGTACGGCCGCGTGCGCCGCGCCGAGACCGGCATCCGCCCCGAGCACGGCTGGGAGATCGAGGACTGCTTCCTGCTGGAGCGCGCCGAGGCCCTGCCGCGCCGCAAGCGCCGCTTCCGGATGACGCCGCTGGTGTGAGGGGGTCTTGCGGGCGGACCGTCGTGCCGCATCGTCGTTGTAGACACCTGACAGGGGAGGCATGCCGGCGTGAGAACGCAATTCGCGACGTGGGGCAACAGCCTCGCCTGCCGCATCCCGGCGGCGCTAGCGCGCGCAATCGCGGCGGCGCCCGGCAAGGCCGCGGCGGTCTCGGTCCAGGGCGGACGACCCGTGATCGCGCTCGTCGACGACGTGCCGGCCTAGGCCCTCGACGAGCTGCTGGACGGCGTCACCGAGGACAACCTCCACGGCGAGGTGGCAACCGGCGGGGCCGTGGGGAGGGAGGCTTCGCTCCTCACCGCTCCGTGAGCTTCAGCTCGATGCGGCGGTTGCGGGCGAAGGCGTCGTCCGTGGTGGCCATGTCGAGGGGCTGGAACTCGCCGAACCCAGCGGCGACGAGGCGCTGGGGCGGCACGCCGCGGGAGACGAGGTATTGCACCACCGCGATGGCGCGGGCGGCCGAGAGGGCCCAGTTCGAGGGAAACTGCGCTGTCGTGATGGGACGCACGTCCGTGTGGCCGTCGACGCGCATCACCCAGGGAATGTCGGCGGGGATCTGCTTGTCGAGGTCGAGGAGGGCGGAGGCGATGCGGTCGAGCTCCGGGCTCGCCTCGGTCTTGAGCGCCGAGGAGCCGGCATTGAAGAACAGCTCGGACTGGAACACGAAGCGGTCGCCGACGATGCGCACGTCGGGGCGGTTGCCCAGGATCTGGCGCAGGCGCCCGAAGAAGTCGGAGCGGTAGCGGGCGAGCTCCTGGACGCGCTGCGCCAGCGCCACGTTGAGCCGGGAGCCGAGATCGGCGACGCGGGCCTGGGATTCGCGGTCGCGCGCCTCGGAGGCGTCGAGCGCCGCCTCCAGGGCCGCGAGCTGGCGGCGGAGCGCGGCGATCTGCTGGTTGAGGAGCTCGATCTGCTGCGCCGCCGCGGTCGCGTTGCGCCTCTCCGTCGCGAGCTGGTCGCCGAGCTCGGTGGCGCGCCCGGCGACGCCGGCGCCCGCCTCGATCTGGCCGCGCAGGCGCGCCTGCTCTCCCTCCGCCTGCGCGAGCGTGGAGCGCAGGCCCGCGATCGAATCCTCCAGGCCGCGCCGGTTGGAGCGCTCGAGGGCGAGCAGGTCGGTGAGGTCCGCGATCTGCCGGTTGAGGCGCTGGAGCACCTGGTCGCGCCCGGTGAGCTCCTGCGCGATGAAGAACTGGCTCAGCACGAAGAACGAGAGCAGGAAGATGATGACGAGGAGCAGGGTCGACAGGGCGTCGACGAAGCCCGGCCAATAATTGAGCCCCCCGCGTCCGCCGCGTCGCCGCCCGCCTCCCTCGGCCACCGCCATGGCCTAGATCCGCTCGCGGGCGAGGCGCTCGAGGAGCTGCTTGAACTCCCGCTCGCGCACGGCCTGGGCCTCGACCCAGTCGCGGATCATCTGCTGCTCGGCGCGCATGTGCTGGACCAGGCCCTGGATGCCCTCGGCGAGGTTGGCCATGGCCTGGGTCGCGGCCCGGCCGCCGGCGCCGTCGTTCACGGCGGCCGTAAGGCGCGAGAGCGCGAGCGCGACGTCGGGGCTTCCCCCGCCCATGCGCAGGGTCGGCTCCGGCCCGTCGACCGTGGAGGAGGCGAGCCAGTCCTCCAGCTCGGTGTAGAAGCGCCCCTGGGCGGCGCCGGCCTGGATGTCGAGGAACCCCAGCACCAGCGAGCCCGCGAGGCCGAACAGGGAGGGCGAGAAGGCGAGCGCCAGGCCCGAGAGGGGAGCCGCGAGGCTCTGCTTGAGCTCGTCGAAGAGCACCCCGGCCTCCGCGCCCGTGCGCAGGCCCGTGATGATGCGCCCCAGCGACCCCACGGTCTCGATGAGGCCCCAGAACGTGCCCAGAAGCCCCAGAAGGATGAGCAGGCTCGCGAGGTAGCGCAGGATGTCGCGGCTCTCGTCGAGGCGCGCCGCGATCGAGTCGAGGAGCGCGCGCGACGTGGCGACGGGAAGCTGGATGCGTCCCGTCCGGCCACCGATCTGCGCCGCCATGGGCGCGAGCAGCACGGGGGCGGGGGGCTCGGGGCCGTCTGCGTCCTCGGGCCCGCGGCGCGCGTTGACCCAGCGGATCTCGCGGAAGAGCCGCGCCACCTGGCGCAGGCCCAGCACGATCCCGACCAGCAGCACGCCCACGATGAGGCCGTTGAGGGCCGGGTTGGCGAGGAAGGCTTCCCAGATCGTGCGCTGGAGGATGAAGGTCGCGAACCCGGCGAGGACCAGGAACACGCCCATCCGGATCAGGTAGATCCGCGGCGGGGTCAGAAGTCGCTCGCTCGCCATCTCGCCGTCGCCTGCTTCGCTGTGGCCAATGTGGCGGCGCGGGAACGCGGGATCAAGCGCCGGGGCACGCGGGCCTGTGGGCGGCACTGCGCCCGCTCAGCGGTTGGCCGCCTTGACGACGTCCAGGAGCCCGCGGTGGATGAGCTCGTTGCCGCAGGCGATCGACTTGGCGCCGAGCGCGTCCGGGCCGCCGTCGGCGTTCGAGACGAAGCCGCCCGCCTCGCGCACCAGGACGATCCCCGCCGCGATGTCGTAGGGCTGCACCTCGCGCTCCCAGTAGCCGTCCTGTCGGCCGCAGGCCACGTAGGCGAGATCGAGGGCGGCGGATCCGAGGCGGCGCACGCCGGCGGTGGCGCCCATCACGGCCGCGAGCTCCTTGAGGAAGCGGGGATGGCTGCCGCGCCCGACCTGCGGGATGCCGCAGGCCACGACGGCATCGGAGAGCTCGCGGCGCGCCGCGACCCGGATGCGCCGGTTGTTGAGGAAGGCGCCGGCGCCGCGCTCGGCGATGAACATCTCGTCCTTGACGGGATCGTAGACCACGCCCGCCACCATCTGGCCGTCGCGCTCCAGGCCCACCGAGATGCAGAAATGCGGGATGCCGTGGAGGAAGTTCGTGGTGCCGTCGAGGGGATCGATGAACCAGCGGTTGCTGCGGTCGGTGCCCTCGACGACGCCGCCTTCCTCCATCACGAGGCCGTAGCCCGGGCGCGCCTTCTCCAGCGCGGCGCGCAGGATCTCTTCCGCCTTGCGGTCGGCGGCGGTGACGAAGTCGCCGGGGCCCTTGCGCGAGACCTGCAGGTTCTCGACCTCGCCGTAGTCGCGCTTGAGCGACCGGGCGGCCTTCATGACCGCGTCGGTCATCACCGTCATCAGGGGGGAGCGGATCATCGGGGCCTCGGCAGGATGGGGCCCTGGCCAACGCCGCGAGGGCGCGGCCGGTTCGGGCGGGGCTGGAAGACCACGGGGACCCGCACCCGTCAAGCCGCGCCTCCACGCCGGCCCGCCGCGCCGTTCGGGCATCCGCAACCTTAATCCCGGCTTCCCCCCGCCCGCTCCGGCCGTCCTGGAACGGCACAGATCCGCCTGGCACGGGCCTCGCAGCTCCGGGGGCAGGATCGTGCAATCGTATGGGAGAGCGGCCGATGAGGGCGCCGGAGCGTTTCAAAACGGATGAGCGGGGCGCCACCGCGGTGCTCTTCGGCCTCGCCCTCGTGCCGCTCATGCTCTTCGCCGGGGCGGCGGTGGATTACGGGCGGGCGACCAGCGCCCGCACCGAGCTGCAGGTGGCCCTCGACGCCACGGCGCTCGCCCTGGTGCGCGAGGCCGGCCGGCTGTCGGACGCGCAGCTCGAGGCGCGGGGGCGGGATATCCTCAAGGGCCTGTTCCGCCCCGACGTGGGAGCCGCGTCCCCCACCGTGCAGGTGCAGCGGGGCCGCGACACGATCCGGGTCGCGGCGCAGTCCTCCGTCACCACCACGCTCATGGCGGTGGCGGGAGTCCCCGTCATGGAGATCGCGGGCCACGCCCAGGCCGCCTGGGGCAACCGCACGATCGAGCTCGCCCTCGTCCTCGACAACACCGGCTCCATGGCCCGGCTCAACAAGATGCCGGAGCTCAAGAAGGCGGCGCACCTCCTCCTCGACGCCCTCGATCGTGCCGCCTCGGGCGGGGATCGGGTGAGCGTGTCCGTGGTGCCCTTCGACACCCAGGTGCGCCTCGATCCCGCCGACCGCAACGCCTCCTGGCTGCGGCCGCTGGCGGCGTCGGATCTCGGGAACGCCTGCGACAGCAGGCAGCGCATCGACGGCACCGGGGCCCTCCTGCCGCAGAACGGCCGCGACCCGGAGCGCACCGCCCGCGAGGCGTGGTCCGGCTACGTGATCGACCGCGACCGCGTCGACTGCCGGTCGGGCCGGCCGGGGCGGATCGTCGACATGAACCAGAAGGCGGACGCTCCCGACGGCCTGCACCCCTCGACGCTGTACCCGATGGTCCGCCGGGACGGGCACGTGGACCTGCCCCGCATCCAGCCGCTCACGCGCCAGCTCGGCCGCAACGCGCCGATCCGAGGCACCATCGACGCCATGCAGCCGCGCGGCTGCACCAACATCACGATCGGCGCCATGTGGGGCCTCGAGACGCTCTCGCCGGCCGCGCCCTTCACGGAGGCGCAGCCCTTCGGGACGCGTAACGTCGAGAAGATCATGATCCTGCTCACGGACGGCAAGAACACCCGCGACTCGTTCAAGACCGTGTGCTCCGAGCGCGAGGGCGACCCGGAGATCGACGCGCGCACCAAGGGCGCCTGCGACGTCGTCAAGGCGAACGGGGTTACCGTGTTCACGATCAAGGTGATCGAGGGCAGCGACGACCTCCTGGGCGGCTGCGCGAGCCGGATCACGGATCCCGCGAACCCCTACTACCGGAGCGCCGGCGGCCCGGCCCTGTACTATCCGGTCAACGACGCCTCGCAGCTCACGGGCGTCTTCCAGGGCATCGTCAACCAGATCCTGCAGACCCGCCTGACGCACTGACGATCGCTACCCGTCCACGCCCTCGCAAGCCGCCTTGATCGGCACCGGCAGGGCGAGCGGCGCCAGCCCCGCCGCCCGGGCAGCCGAGCCCGGACCGGGCACGAGGTGGAGCACCTCGCCGCGGCAGGAATTGGTGAGCGCGTCCCGGGTCTCGAAGGTGACCGAGAACGGCCGGGTCGCGTGGGCGATTCCGGCGGGGGCGAGATCCCCTCCGATGCGGGCCCGGGCACGCAGGGGCGTGCGCGCCACGCCCTCGGCGTAGAGGACCACGTCGAAGCCGTCCGGCCCGGCGAAGGACGCGGGGGCCTCGCCATGCAGCGTCAGGACGGGGGAGGGCGCCTGGTCCGGGCCGATCATGAAGGCGGGCAGGCCCCGCCACGCCTCGTCGGGGGCCCGACGTATCGCGGGATCGCCGTGGCGGGGCTCGCCGCCCGTCAGCGAGCGATAGGGCTCGCGCATGAAGGGCGCGATCGCGGCGGCGGGAACGAAGACCTCGAACCCGCCCGCGATGCCGAAGC
>DASPJU010000668.1:0-4439 GCA_035628475.1 Salinarimonas sp.
GCACGTGGCCCGCGGGCACGAAGCGGACGGTCACGTCGCCGACGCGGATGGCCTCATGGAGCGGCGCCATCTGCCGGGTGCGGCAGAAATCCTCGCCGTAGCGCACCGCCATGATGGCGAGCGTCTGGTCGGTGGCGAGCACCGCGTCGTGCCCGGCGCGGGCATGATCCGAATGGCCGTGCGTGATCAGGGCGCGAGGCACCGGCCGCGTCGGATCGACGTGGAACCCGCCCAGGGGGCAATAGAGCCCCTGGGGCGTGAGGGTGAGGATGTCGGCGGCGGCGAGCGGCATGGCTGAGGGGATATGGGGCAAGGCGCCCGAGAGTTCCCGCCAAGGTGACGCTGGGCCGCGGGGGAGGGCTCCCCACTCCCAAGGGGCGAGGAGGTGAGGGGACGTCACCTCGAACCCCCGCTCGTAAGCGCTGATCCCGCCCATGTTCCTCATCCTGAGGAGCCCGCGCAGCGGGCGTCCTGAAGGACGAGGTTCAGTGATCGGGACGGAAATGGAGGGGGCCTGCCAGGGCCGTCGGTGATTCCCGGAGCGTGCTTCGAGACGCCCGCTGACGCGGGCTCCCCGGCATGAGGGGTGTGCCGGATAGCGGTAGGGAAGGTCCCTGGTCTGAGCGCGCCACCCTCACCCCCGCCTCTCTCCCGACGGGACAGGGGAGGGCATTGACCCCCGCGCCCATCCGCGCCATCCCCCGCCCATGGCCCCGCTGCCCCCGATCCGCGTCACCACCGGCGATCCCGCGGCCGACCGCCGCTTCGCCTACGCCCAGGGCGCGTGGGAGGACGGCGACGCGGCCGCCGCGGCCGACCTCGCCGAGCAGACCTTGGAGCTCAGCCCCCGCTTCGCCCCGGCCCACGCCCTGCTCGGGCGCGCCCGCTCGGCCCTGGGCGACCGGGAGGGGGCGGTCGCGGCGCTCCGCGAGGCGCTGGCGCTGGACCCCGAGGACCCGCTCGGCGCGCGCCTCGATCTCACGCGGCTCGGCGCGCTGCCCGCGGGCGAGGCCCTGGCGCCGGGCTATGTCCGGGCCCTGTTCGATGCCTATGCCCCCCGCTTCGACGCGCATCTCGTGGGCGCGCTCGCCTATCGCGGGCCGGCGGTGCTGATGGACGTGATCGACCGCGCCGCCCCCGGCCGCCGCTTCGCCCGCGCCCTCGATCTCGGCTGCGGCACGGGGCTGATGGGCGAGGCGCTGCGGGCGCGGGTCGACCACCTCGCGGGCTGCGACCTGTCACCCGCCATGGTGGAGGCCGCCCGCGCCAAGGGGATCTACGACCGGCTGGCGGCGGCCGAGCTCGTGGCCTTCCTGGACGCCGAGCCCGAAGCCCGCGCCGATCTCGCGGTCGCGGCGGACGTGCTGGTCTATCTGGGCGATCTGGCGCCTTGCCTCGCGGCCGCCGCCCGTGTCCTCGCCCCCGGCGGCCTGCTCGCGTTCACGGTCCAGGACCATCCGGGCGACGGCTTCGTGCTCGGCGAGGACGCGCGATTCGCCCATGGGGCGGGTTATCTCCATGGCCTGGCATCGGGGCATGGCTTCGCGGCGGCGCTCGACGAGGCCGTCTCGACGCGGCGCGACCGGGGGGCGGACGTGCCGGGGAGGGTGCTGGTGCTGGCCCGTGCCTGACGCCGCAGTGCGGTGACGGGGGGCGACGGGCGTCCTACCTTGGAGGGGAAGGCGCCTCTTCCCCCCTCCCGGCGTCTGGAGGGGCTGGGGTGGGGGTCGCAACGTCGGAGCTGGTGGTGGGGAAGGGAGCACGCGGGCCGGTGCAGCGGGGTTCGGCACCGTCGGCGGGTGGCGTCCCGACCCCCGACCCCAACCCCTCCCCGCAAAGGGGAGGGGAACTCCCGCCCCGCTTCGCGGCCTGGTTCGACCGACGCGGCTGGGCGCCGCGCTCGCATCAGCTCGACCTGCTGACGCTCGCTCGGGCGGGCCGCTCGGCGCTGCTCGTCGCCCCGACCGGCGCCGGCAAGACGCTGGCGGGATTCCTGCCGACGCTCGTCGACCTGGCGGAGGGCGGCGGAGGCGGGCTGCACACCCTCTACATCTCGCCCCTGAAGGCGCTCGCGGTCGACATCGCCCGCAATCTCGACGCGCCGATCGCCGAGATGGGGCTCCCCGTGCGCGTCGAGACCCGCACCGGCGACACCTCGTCCCACAAGCGCGCGCGCCAGATCGAGCGCCCGCCCGACATCCTGCTGACCACGCCCGAGCAGCTGGCCCTGCTGCTCGCCCATCGCGAGGCGGCCGAGCTGTTCTCCGGGCTCAGGCGCGTCGTCCTCGACGAGCTCCATGCCCTGGTCACCTCGAAGCGCGGCGAGCTCCTCTCGCTGGGCCTCGCCCGCCTGCGCCGCCTCGCCCCCGGTCTCGCGACGGTGGGCCTCTCCGCCACCGTGCGCGATCCCGACGCCCTGCAGCGCTATCTCGTGGCGCAGGGCGGGAGCGCTCCGGGGAGGAGGAAGAAGGGCGGCGCCCTCGCCGATCTCGTCGTGGTCGAGGGCGGCGCCCGGCCGGCGATCCGGATCCTCGACGGCGGGCGCCCGCTGCCGCTCGCCGGCCACACCGCGTCGCACGCCATGGGGGCGATCTACGACCTCATCCGCCGCCACCGCACCACCCTCGTCTTCGTCAATACCCGCCTCCAGGCCGAGTACGTCTTCCAGGCCCTGTGGACGATCAACGACGACGGCCTACCCATCGCGCTCCACCACGGGTCGCTGGACGTGTCGCAGCGCCGGCGCGTCGAGGCCGCCATGGGGGAGGGGAGCCTGCGCGCCGTGGTCTGCACCGCGACGCTGGATCTGGGCATCGACTGGGGCGACGTCGACCTCGTCGTGAACGTGGGCGCGCCAAAGGGCGCGAGCCGCCTCATGCAGCGCATCGGCCGCTCCAACCACCGCATGGACGAGCCGTCGGAGGCCTATCTCGTCCCGGCGAACCGCTTCGAGATGCTGGAATGCCAGGCGGCCCTGGAGGCCGTCGAGGCGGCGGCCCAGGACACCCCCGATCCACGGCCCGGGGGCCTCGACGTGCTGGCCCAGCACGTTCTGGGCATGGCCTGCGCCGGCGGCTTCGACGCGGACGAGCTCTATGCGGAGGTGACGGGCGCGGCTCCTTATGCCGGCCTGGCGCGGGCCGATTTCGACGCGGTGCTCGCCTTCGTGGCGACGGGGGGCTACGCCCTCAAGGCCTATGAGCGCTTCGCCAAGATCGTGCGGGGGCCCGACGGCCTGTGGCGGGTGCGCGACGCGCGCATCGCGCAAGGCTACCGGATGAATGTCGGCACCATCATCGAGGCCTCGATGGTGAAGGTGCGGCTGGGGCGCGCCAACCGCGCCCGGCCCGGGCAGGTCCTGCCCAGGGGCGGACGGGTGCTCGGCGAGATCGAGGAATATTTCGCCGAGACGCTGACGCCCGGCGACACGTTCCTGTTCGGCGGCGAGGTGCTGGCCTTCCAGTCCCTGCGCGAGGACGAGGTGCTGGTCACCCGGGCGCGGGCCGGCACCGACCCGAAGGTGCCGTCCTACGCGGGCGGCAAATTCCCGCTGTCGACCTTCCTGGCCGAGGGGGTGCGCGGGCTCATCAGCGATCCCTTCGCCTGGGACCGGCTGCCCTCTGCCGTGGTCGACTGGCTCGTCCAGCAGCGCCGGCGCTCGCGCCTGCCCGGACGCCGCGACCTGCTCGTCGAGACCTTCCCCCGCGCCGGGCGATTCTACCTCATCGCCTACCCCTTCGAGGGCCGGCTCGCCCACCAGACGCTCGGCATGCTGCTCACCCGCCGCCTGGAGCGGGCACGGCTGAAACCGCTGGGCTTCACGGTCAACGACTACGGCCTCGCGGTCTGGGGCCTGCGCGACCTCTCGGCCGCCGCGGCCGAGGACCCGGGCTTCATGGAGGCCCTGTTCGCCCAGGACATGCTGGGCGACGACCTCGAGGAATGGCTCGCCGAGTCCATGCTGATGAAGCGCACCTTCCGCCACTGCGCGGTCATCGCAGGCCTGATCGAGCGCAACTTCCCGGGCCAGAAGAAGACCGGGCGCCAGGTCACGGTCTCGACCGACCTCGTCTACGACGTCCTGCGCCGCCACGAGCCCGAGCACGTGCTCCTGCGCGCGGCCCGCGCCGACGCGATGACGGGCCTCCTCGACCTGGAGCGCCTGGCGGGGCTGCTGCGGCGGGCGCAGGGGCGCATCGTCCACGAGGCCCTGCCCCGCGTCTCGCCGCTGGGCGTCTCCATCATGCTCGAGATCGGCCGCGAGCGCGTCTACGGCGAGGCCGCCGACGAGATCCTGGCCCAGGCGGAGGCGGACCTGCTGGAGGAGGCGCTGGCATAGGGGATGGACGCCGGGACGCCGCCCGCGATCGGCGCAAGATCGACCGCGACAGTGCCGCGCGCTCCACCCTCTCCCGGAGGGGGAAGGTGGCTGTCGGAGC
>DASPJU010000669.1:0-3375 GCA_035628475.1 Salinarimonas sp.
TGAGCCGACGTCTAGCATTCTCCTCGCCCGCGAGCCCGATCGCCTCCATCACGCCATCGAGCACTTTGCGGTTGTTCACCTTGATGACGTATTGGCCGCGCGCAAAACCCAGCGCCTCCATCGTGTCGGCGGCCATCATGCAGATCTCCGCGTCCGCCGCGACCGACGCCGCGCCCACCGTATCGGCGTCGAACTGCATGAACTGGCGGAAGCGCCCCGGCCCCGGCTTCTCGTTGCGGAACACCCACCCCGCGCGGTAGCTGCGATAGGGCTTAGGGAGCGCGTCGAAATGCTCGGCCACGTAGCGGGCGAGCGGCGCCGTGAGGTCGTAGCGCAAGCTGAGCCACTGCTCGTCGTCGTCCTGGAACGAGAACACGCCCTCGTTCGGCCGGTCGAGGTCGGGCAGGAATTTGCCGAGCGACTCCGTGTACTCGACGAAGGGCGTCTCGACCCCCTCGAAGCCGTAGAGCTCGTAGGTGCGCCGGATCGCCTCGAGCATCCGGCCGGTCGCCGCGAGGTCGGCCGGGCCGCGGTCGACGAAGCCGCGCGGCAGGCGCGCGTTGAGGGTGGGTGACTTCGACATGATGGGGACCGTTCCTGGGACCGGGGGGTCCTAGCGCGGGGCAGGGACGGGGGCAAGGCGGTGGGGCGGCGTTGACACCGCGCGGGCGGGGGCCTACCGGCGGGGGCCGATCCGGAGACCCCATGACCGCCACCGCCTTCATCGCGGGCCTGAGCGAGCTCGCGCCCCGCACCGACCTCATCCTGTGCGACGTCTGGGGCGTCCTGCACAACGGCGTCGCGGCCTGGCCGGCCGCCGGCGACGCGCTCACCCGCTACCGCGCGGGCGGCGGCACCGTGATCCTGATCTCGAACGCGCCGCGTCCGGGCCCCTCGGTGGTCGAGCAGCTCGACCGGCTCGCCGTCCCGCGCTCCGCCTTCGACGACATCGTCACCTCTGGCGACCTCACCCGCGGGGCCGTGATCGAGCGCACCGGGGAGCGGGTCCACCATCTGGGGCCGCCGCGGGACCTGCCGATCTTCGAGGGGCTCGCCGTGCGCTTCGCGCCGATCGAGGAGGCGGCCTACGTGGTCTGCTCGGGGCTCCTCGACGACGACGCCGACCGGGTCGAGGACTACCGGCCCATGATGGAGCGCATGAAGGCGCGCGACCTGCCGATGATCTGCGCCAACCCCGACATCGTGGTGGAGCGCGGCGACACGCTGGTGCCCTGCGCGGGGGCGCTCGCCGCGCTCTACGAGGAGATCGGGGGCGAGGTCTATTACGCGGGCAAGCCGCACCGGCCCGTCTACGACGCGGCGCTCGCGCGGGCCGCCGCGATCCGGGGGGCCCCCGTGGCGGCGGACCGGGTGCTGGCGGTGGGCGACGCGATCCGCACGGATGTCGCGGGCGCCGCGACGATCGGGGCCGCGACGCTGCTCGTGGCGCGGGGCATCCACGGCGAGGAGCTCGGCCTCGCCCGCGGCCCCCTCGATCCCGCCCGGGCCGAGCCCTGGCTCGCGCGCCAGACGCACCGGCCGAGCGCGGCGATCGACAAGCTGGCGTGGTGAGGGGGTCCTCCCCTCTCCCCGCCGGGCGGGGAGAGGGCTCCGGCTGCGGAATGGCGGCCGGAGCAAGCGAACGAAGTGAGCGAGGGTGAGGGGGCGTGGACGGTGGAACTCCACCCGTCCACGCCCCCTCACCCTCGCTTCGCTCGCCTCGGCCCCCGGCAGGGGGAGCCTTGGTCCTCTCCCCGCGCGCGGGGAGAGGGACTCACCCGAACAGGGCGTCGATGTCGTCCTGGGCGATGGCGGCGGCCTCGTCCTGGGGGCCGTGCAGGAGCAGGATGTCCTTGCGGGCCTGGCGGAGGGCGTCCTCCGGATCGACGGGACCCGTCTCGCTGTCGCGGGCGTTCACGGCCGCCGCGAAGCGGGAGAGCCGTTTCTCGAGCTGGCCCAGCGCGTCCACCACCCGGGTGATGCGCTGGCCCGTGATGTCCTGGAAGGAGCAGGCCTCGAAGATGGTCATGACCCGGGCCTCGACCTGGGCCCGGTAGGTCTCGAACGTATCCTCCTGCGAGCAGAGGATCTCCTCGGCGGCGGCCATGATCGTGTGGGTGGCCGAGGCCGTGGCCTTCACGATGCTGCCGAGCTCGTCGTGGGCGGAGGGGATCCGCTCCCGGTAGAGCTCGTTGGCCCGAAGCGCGCCGATCTCGCGCTTCACGTGGGCGATGTATTCCGCGACCTCGGCGAGCTCACGGGTGATGAGCCGGACATCCGAGATCGGGTCGCGCTCGCGGGCGGCGCGGGCGGTCTTGGCGGCGTTCGCGGGCATGGGCGGCCCCCCTCGCAGGACGAAAGCGGCGGTCAGGCGCCGCAGACCGCCTCGATCTTGGTCTTGAGGGTCGCCGCGTTGAACGGCTTGACGATGTAGTTGTTCACGCCCGCCTTCTTGGCCGCGATGACGTTCTCGGTCTTGGACTCCGCCGTCACCATGATGAAGGGGGTGGTGCGCAGGCCCTCGTCGGCGCGCACGTGCCGCAGGAGCTCGTAGCCCGTCATGGGCTCCATGTTCCAGTCGGAGATCACGAGGCCGTACTTCTTCTGCTTCAGCTTGGACAGCGCGGCCGTGCCGTCGGAGGCGTCGTCCACGTCCTCGAAGCCGAGCTGCTTGAGGAGGTTGCGGATGATGCGCACCATCGTCTGGTAGTCGTCCACGACGAGGATCGGCATCGACAGATCGAGAGCCATCGGTCCCTGCTCCGAAAGAGGCGGGGCCCGTCACGGCCCCGAGTGAGGTTGATCCGAGGGGCGCCCCGTCCGGGGACCCCTCTGTCCCGCCATATTGAGGAGGCCCGGTTTCGATGCGGTTAACCCCGGCAGGGGGGCGAACGGTCTGGCGATCGGTCCCACCTGCCGGCGCGCAGGACGAGGGAGAGGCGGCGCGCGACCAGGCGCCGCCATGTGCGCCAGGGCACCCGGGCGAACGAAAGTCGGATCGCGGCATTGATGGGAGCGCCCTAGTTTTTGCGGTGCAGCAACGAGAGGTCTCCCGATGTTGATGACGACCCGCCCGGGCTCCGGCGCCGCGCCCTTCCGGGCCCTGTGCTTCGAGGACCTGTCCCTCGGCCAGCGGGCAGGCCTGATGCGGACCGTCATGGAGGCCGACGTTCAGGACTTCGCCGAGGTGAGCGGCGACCGCAACCCGATCCATCTCGATGAGGCCTACGCGTCCAGGACCCGCTTCGGCCAGCGCATCGCCCACGGCATGTTCACGGCGAGCCTCGTCTCGGCGCTGCTGGGGATGCGCCTGCCGGGGCCCGGCGCGGTCTATCTCTCGCAGACGCTGCAGTTCCTGGGACCGGTGCGGATCGG
>DASPJU010000670.1:0-5262 GCA_035628475.1 Salinarimonas sp.
CCCGAGGCGTCGAGATGGGTGAGCTCGCTCATGCGGCCTCCCCGTGGCCTTGGAGCAGCCGCCGGGTGGCCGCCGCCACGTCCGCCTGGCGCATGAGGCTCTCGCCGACCAGAAAGGTGCGGATGCCGACCTCCGCCAGCCGGTCGAGGTCGGTGCGGGCGAAGATGCCGCTCTCGCCGACCGCGATGCGGTCCGCGGGAATGCGCGGGGCAAGCCACTCGCTCACCGCCAGCGACACCTCGAACGAGCGCAGGTCCCGGTTGTTGATGCCGATCATCCGGGCGTCGAGTTGAAGCGCCCGGTCGAGCTCGGCCTCGTCGTGGACCTCGACCAACACGTCCAGGCCGAGGTCGCGCGCGGCGGCCACGAGGTCGCGCGCCTGCGCGTCCGTGACGCTCGCCATGATGACCAGGATGCAGTCCGCCCCCCAGGCCCGGGCCTCGACCACCTGGTAAGGCTCGAGCAGGAAATCCTTGCGCAAGGCCGGCAGACCCGACGCGTCCCGCGCGGCCGCGAGATCGTCCGGGTGACCCTGGAAGGAGGGCGCGTCGGTCAGCACCGAGAGGCAGGCCGCGCCGCCCTCGGCATAGGCGCGGGCCAGCACCGGCGGGTCGAAATCGGCGCGGATCAGGCCCTTGGACGGGCTCGCCTTCTTGATCTCGGCGATGAGCGCGAAGGCGCCCGCCGCGAGCCGGTCCTCGATAGCGCGGGCGAAGCCCCGGGGCGGAGGCAGCGCCTCGGCGCGCCGCCTGAGCTCGGCCGGCGGCACGAGAGCCTTGGCGGCCTCGATCTCGCGCCTCTTGTAGGCTTCGATCGTCCTCAGCACGTCCGACATGGCGTCACTCGTTCGACACGGCGACGAGGCGCTCGAGCGCCCCCTTGGCGGCGCCCCGGTCCACGGCCGCGGTCGCGCGCTCCACGCCCTCGCGCAGGTCGGCGACAGCTTCCGCTACCACGAGGGCGGCCGCCGCGTTGAGCACCGCGACGTCGCGATAGGGCGTGCGCGCGCCGTCGAGCACCGCCTGCAGCGCCGCGGCATTGTCGGCCGGATCGCCGCCCTTCAGGTCCTCGGGTCTCGCGAGCGCGATCCCGAGCTCGCGCGGGTCGATGGCGAAGCGGCGGATGCGTCCGTCCTCCAGGGCCACGACCTCGGTCGTGCCCGTGGTGGTGATCTCGTCGAGGCCGTCCGAGCCATGCACCGTCCAGACGCGCTGCGAGCCGAGCTGGGCGAGCACGGCGGTGAGGGGCTCGAGCCATTGGGGCGAAAACACGCCGAGCAGCTGGCGGCGCACGCCCGCCGGGTTCGACAGCGGGCCGATGAGGTTGAACAGGGTCCGAGTCCCGAGCTCGACCCGCACCGGCGCCACGTGGCGCATGGAGGCGTGATGGCTCTGCGCGAACATGAAGCACAGCCCCGCCCCCGCGAGGCAGCGCTCCAGGCCGGCGGGATCGAGGCCGAGGCGCACGCCGAGCGCGGCGAGCACGTCGGCCGCGCCCGAGCGCGAGGACGCCGCGCGGTTGCCGTGCTTGGCGACGGGCACGCCGCAGCCCGCCACGATCATCGAGGCGAGGGTCGAGATGTTGTAGCTGCCGGAATGGTCGCCGCCCGTGCCCACGATGTCGATGGCGTCGTCGGGAGCCGCGACCCGCAACATGCGCCCGCGCAGGGCCGTCACGGCGCCGACGATCTCGTCCACGGCCTCGCCGCGCACGCGGAGCGCCATCAGGAAGGCCCCGCCCTGGGCGGGAGTGACCTCGCCCGAGAGCAGGGCGTCGAAGGCGGAGCGCGCCTCCTCGGGGCTGAGGGCGGCACCGGTGGCGACCTTGGCGAGATAGGGCTTGAACGAGTCCATGGCCTTCAATGCACGCCGCGCGGCGCCCTGTCATCAGCGCCCGCGTTCCAGCCGGAGGCGAGCCGCAGGAAATTGCGCACCATCGTGTCCCCATGCCGCGACAGCACGCTCTCCGGGTGGAACTGGACGCCGTGCACCGGCAGCGTCCGATGCGCGAGGGCCATGACGAGGCCGTCCTCGGACTCGGCGGTGACCGCGAGCGCGTCCGGGCAGGTGTCCCGCTCGACGACGAGGGAGTGATAGCGCGTCGCCGCGAAGGGCTCGTCGAGGCCGTGGAAGATCCCCGTCGCGTCGTGCCGGACGGTCGAGACCTTGCCGTGCATGGGGATAGGCGCGCGCACGACGCGGCCCCCGAAGGCCTGCCCCATCGCCTGGAGGCCCAGGCACACGCCGAACATGGGGAGGGTCCCGGCCCCGCGCCGCACGAGGTCGAGGCAGATCCCTGCCTCGTTCGGGGTGCACGGGCCGGGCGAGAGCACGACCGCGTCGGGGCGCCCGGTCAGGATCTCGTCCACCGTGACCTCGTCGTTGCGCACCACGTCGATGCGCGGGGTCTCGCGGCCAAGGAGGTGGACCAGGTTCCAGGTGAAGGAATCGTAGTTGTCGACGATGAGGACGCGGGTCATGGGCTGGATCGCTGCTCGCCCCGAACCGTTCGCAGATCGCCCCCTCTCGCGCAAGGCTGACGAGGGCTCGCTCGGCCCGTACGGGTGGTCGGAGGCGTCGATGGCCGGCTCGGGGCGCTGCCCAGCGGGCCCCGCGGGGCTGCACAGCTCGCAAACGGCACACGCGCGCGGGGACCACGACCGCCAATCGGTACCATCACGCGATCGATGGCAGGCTGCGGGTGCGTTCCCGCCCGTTTCCGGCTGCCGGCAATCATGCCCGCCCGCCCAACCACCGTGCGGGCTCGTCCGCGACCGGTTGGTCCACGGAGCCCGCGCAAAGGGGCTCGCGAAGTCCAGGCTCGACCGGCTCGCGCGGATTCGTCGAAGGAGTAGCTGAATCGGGAGTGCGCCTCTGCTCCGACGGAAGTCGCGCCGTTCGCCAGGTCACGCGGACCGTCGTCGAAACTTGGCAAGCCGTTAGGGCAGCATACACCTTGTGAGCCGCCAATGCCGCGCTACCGGGTCAGGTTAAGCTTCTGACAGCTACCTCTGCTCCAAAACAGCTCGAATTAGCGGAGCCTAGAGGGTGTTACGGACCCAGTCGAAGGCTGCGACGGCTTTGGTGAGCATGAGGGTTGCGAAGGCGACGAGGTGCAGGCCGGCGAGGGTCTGTGGCAGGCGCTCGTAGTCGCGAGCGAGCCGGCGAAAGCGCGCCGACCACGCGAACGAGCGCTCGACCACCCAGCGCCGGGGCAGCAGCACGAAGCCACGCTTGGCCTCGGCCAGGCGCACGACCTCGAGCTCGATCCCGTTCGCCCGCGCGGCCTCGGCCGGCCGCTCGCCCGTATAGCCCTGGTCGACATAGGCCACCTCCACGCTCTGGCCCGTGGCCTCCTGCACCGCCGCGGTGAGCCGTCCCACCTCGGCCCGATCATCCGCCGTGGCCGGCGTGACGTGCAGGGCCAGGAGGTGACCCAGCGTGTCCACCGCCGCATGCACCTTCGAGCCTTTGCGCCGCTTGGCCCCGTCGTAGCCCGCCCGCGCCCCGCTCTCGGGCGTGCTCTGGAGCGTGCGCGCATCCAGCACGGCCGCCGAGGGCTCGGGCGCGCGGCCCTGGCTCAGCCGCAGCACGGCCCGCAGGTCGTGCACCATGGCCTCGAACACGCCCGCCGCGATCCAGCGCCGGGCCTGATCGTAGACCGCGTGCCACGGAGGAAAGTCGCCCGGCAAGAGCCGCCAGGGCGCCCCGGCCCGCATGAGCCAGCGAAGCGCGTCGAACACGGCGCGCAGGTCGTGCCGGCGCTGGCCGGCGTCCTCGGGCAGAAGCGTGAGGTAGGGCGCCACAAACGCCCACTCCTCTTCCGTGCAGTCGGTCGGGTAGCGGTAGGGCCGAAGAGAATGGGACATCCCCCATATCTGCCCCTCACCTCAGTCCGTAACACCCTCTAGGAGCAGGAACATGCGGGAGGTCGGCGCGCGTTTCGCACGCGATCAGCGCGGTGGCATAGCCCTATTGCTCGCCCTGGCGCTCGTGCCCCTGGTCGGGATGGCGGGAGCTGCCGTGGACTACGGTCGGTCGAGCCATCTCAGGAGCACGTTGCAGAAGGCGGCCGATGCTGCCGCGCTCGTGGCCGCCAAGGGAAATGATCCGTTCGGACACCGTCGGCAGGCCGCGCAATCGGTTCTCTCCCAGCAGCTGGGCCAACAACATGGCGTCTCCTACCGAGAGGTCATCACGCCGGTGATGGAGGGAGGCAAAGAGGCCGCGATCAGCGTGACCGTCTCTTCCTCGACGCCGACGACACTGCTCAATGTGCTGGGCATCAAACGGATCGACGTCTCCGTCGAGGCGAAGGCCACCAGCGGGCGCCACGAAGCCTTCGACGTCGCCTTCGTGCTCGACACCACCGGCTCCATGGAAGGAGCACGCCTGACCTCCCTCAAGAGCGCAACGACGGCGCTCATCGACGATTTCATCGCGCGTCGGCAGGACCCCGATCAGATCCGCGTGTCGGTGGTCCCCTTCGGACAATACGTGAATGTGGGTCTCGGAAACCGCTACCAGCCCTGGATCAGCGTTCCGAACGACTATCAAACACCGACGACGCAGGCCTGCCATACGGTGCAGGAAGTGGTCGGCCAGAACTGCACCCAGGTCTGGCAGCCGGCCCAACCGGCCCGGCCGCGCACAGTCACAATGACGGCAGGCCCTACCAGTGCGGCAGTCCTGCTCAGCCAGGGCATTGGGCGAACCAGTGCACGCCCGTTTACGGACCCAACTCGGTCCAGCAGTGCTCGACGAGCGGCGGCGACTGGGTTCGCTGGCAGGGCTGCGTCGGTTCGCGTCCCTCGCCCGACAATACCCGCGACGCAAACTACTCGGTCCGTATCCCGGGTGTGATGGTGGGTTGCGGATCGCCGATCGTCGAGCCCACCACCGACCTCGCCATGGCCAAGTCGCGCATCAACGCGCTCACGACGGAGGGAGAGACCTACATCCCGGCCGGCTTGATCTGGGGGTGGCGAGCTCTGTCGACCCAAGCGCCGATCGCAGCTCGTGACAGCCAAGCGGGTGCTCAGGTGAGCCGTTACATGGTGCTGGTCACCGATGGGCAGAACACCCGCTCGGTCAACACCTCGAACAGCTCGCTGCACGATGGATCGAACCCGACGGAGGCGAACACCGTCATGAGGACGACCTGCCAGAACATGGCGGCCGACAAGGTTTCCGGCATCAAGCTCTACACCATCGCCTTCGAGGTCACGGATCCCACGGTCAAGCAGCTCCTGGAGGAGTGCTC
>DASPJU010000671.1:0-2359 GCA_035628475.1 Salinarimonas sp.
CTTGCGGTGCTGCGGGTTGCGCTCCTTGTCGGGGCGCTCCCGGGTGGCCCGGCCGTAGATGCGCGGTGAAAGCTGGATGTCCATCACGCGGCCGTCAGTTTCCGGCGCTTGTCCGCAATCTTGTCGGACACCCGTTTGCCAAACCCGGCCGGGGCATCCGCCAGCGCCTTGACGGCGCGATCGGCTACGTCGGTCAGGTCGGCCGCGTTCCTGGCCCCGTCGATATCGAGGATCAGCTCGTCCACGACCATGCGCCAGTCATCGTCACGGGTCGGAGGTTCCGCGGAGGAGGGGCCGGCTCCGTTCCCCTCGCCAGCCGCTACCGGGCTTGGCCCGGCCTGTGCGCTGGTCCCCGATGGCTCCGCGGCGGTCACCGCGCTACGCTCTGCCTTGGGCGACTCAGCAGTAGCGGGCGCAGCGGCCAAGTTGATCTCGGGCTTGTGCTCGATCCGCGGCGCGTCTTCGAGGAACGAGCGATCGGCAACGGCCGGCGTGGCGGCCTGTACCGGGATGTCCTGCACTTCCTCCGCGATGCCCAGCCCCATCAGGCAGTCTGCGAAGCCCTCGCGCAGCGCGTAGGCGCGGGCGCGGGCCATGAGCATGCGCTGGGGGTACTGAATCCACGGCGTCTTCTGGGCGTTCGCCCAGAGCTTGGCGCGCTTGGCGTCCTTGACGGAGAACGACGCCTTGTAGGGCTCGTCCTGCCGCACGCGCTTGATCTCGAAATGAGCCGTCCAGCCGTCCTGCTCCTCGGTCCCGGAGAAGGACTGCTTGACCCAATCCACCTTGCCTTTCTGCTGGCAGAGGGCCACTGCTCCGTCGCCCCAAATGCACGGCCGGTTGTTCACGATCATGATGGTGGAGAGGGCGGTGATCGGCCCCATGCCGACCTCCAGCCCCTTCTCGATACCGATCATCAGCCGCGCCTTGGTCATGGCCTGGGCGTCGGCATGGCGGTTCTGCTGCCAGTCCTTCTCGGAAGCGTAGTCACCGACCTTGAGCGACGAGGGCTCGACCTCGTAGGAGTTCGGCACCATGCGGGCCTTGATCACGGCATCGGCCCACAGCGCAACCTCCTGCAGGGTGCGCGGGATGATCGGCAGGGCCTCGCTCCCGGCCTCGAAAATCGGGCGCGGCTTCACTTCGGGCTTGGGCTGCTCGGGGGGCATCACGTCATCGGGCATGGGTCAGGTTCCTATGTATGCAGGGATTTCGGTGTCATCGATTTCGTCGATGTCGCTGGGGTCGATCCACATATCGGGGCCGAAGGTCTCGACGCAGCGCGCGAAGGTCTCCTTGGCGGTACGGACCTGTATCCGGGCGATGTCGTAGACATTCATCTTGGGCAGCACGCGGCCCTTGGCGACCGGCGCTATGCCCTTTTGCTGAAAGACGAACATGAACGTGCGAGAGTCGGCGGCGGCGACGGCCTGCAGAAACTCGGGCGCCACGTCGCCCCGCACCAGCCCGTCCTTGATGAACCCGGCGAGCTGGTTGGCGGCCTCGTGATAGACCGCCGTCTGGATGTGGTAGCCGTAGTTCGCGATCTCGAGCGCGATGGCCCGCTTGATCGGCAGCCCCCGCTTGTTGGCGAAGGTCTTCAGATCCACGATGGCCTTGGGCTTCAGATAGTCGAGAAGCGCCTTCATCGGCACGCCGGTATGCGGGCAGACCCAGAAGATCGCGACCTGAGCCATGCCGCCGGTAAAGGCTTTGCGGAGCCCCGGGGACTTCTCGATCATCGCTGCGGCGATCTCGATACGGCGGATCAAGCCCGGATGCAGCATCACCTTGCCGGCGTGGAACTGCTCGTGCTCTGAAACGAGGTGATCCCAGACCTTGGCGCCCGGGGCGAGCGTCAGAAGCTGGTTGGCCAGGTCGGCCTTGCTCTTGCCCTTCGGCTTCTGCCCCAGGTCGCGGATGGCGTCCCGCAGGTCTTCCATCGTGCGCAGCGCGTCCGTGTGCTGGCTCGCGTCCAGCGCCGCCGCATACGAGCGATAGAACGCCTCCCGCCCTTCCGTGATGCGCTTGTCGTAAGCCTTGCCGATCTTCTTCGCCTCGGACTCCTCGGGCGGCTCCTCGATAGGATTCGTGTTCATCCACGACCGCGCCCAGTAATCCGTCTCGGAAATCAGGAGATGCTTGATCCCCGTATTCGAGAGGGCCGGGACCGCGTGGTACTTGTCCTGGTCCATGCCGAACACGACGCCGGGGACGAACGGCTCCTTGCCAAGTGCCTGTACAGCCGGGAGGTTGGCGATCACCGGAACCGCGGGCTCGACCTCGTTGAAGTCCTGATAGTCGATGTCAACCATCAGGGCGCTCCACGATCCTGTAGTTGCTGCCGACCCTCTCGCCT
>DASPJU010000672.1:0-4095 GCA_035628475.1 Salinarimonas sp.
GGCGGCGCCGGACGGCAGGCCCGACCCGGAGCCCTGGCCGAGCACCGACTCTACGATGGAGTTGGGCAGCGGCTTGGGGGTCTCGAAGAGGCCGAGCAGCGGGATGATGACCAGGAAGTGGGCGAAGTAGTAGGCGGTGAGGAGCTGCGAGGCGATCACGTAGCCCCCCTCCGCCGGCATGGCGCCGAGATAGCCTAGGCCGAAGCAGCAGGCCACGAAGATCCACGAGAAGATCCGGTAGAGCGGGCGGTAGCTCGCCGAGCGGACCTTGGAGGTGTCCAGCCAGGGCAGGAAGGCGAGGATCGCGATGGAGGCGAACATCGCGATGACGCCGCCCAGCTTGTCGGGGATCGCGCGCAGGATCGCGTAGAAGGGCAGGAAGTACCATTCCGGCACGATGTGGGCGGGGGTCACCGACGGGTTGGCCGGGATGTAGTTGTCCGCGTGCCCCAGATAGTTGGGCATGTAGAACACGAACCAGGAGAAGAACAGCAGGAACAGGACGAGGGAGAACGCGTCCTTCACGGTCATGTAGGGGTGGAACGGAACCGCGTCCTTGCCCGACTTGATGGGCACACCCGTGGGGTTGTTGTTGCCCGGCACGTGCAGCGCCCAGACGTGGAGCATCGCCACGCCGAGGATCATGAAGGGCAGGAGGAAGTGCAGCGAGAAGAAGCGGTTGAGCGTGGGGTTGCCCACCGTGTAGCCGCCCCAGAGGAAGCTCACGATCGTGTCGCCGACCAGCGGGATCGCCGAGAACAGGTTCGTGATCACGGTGGCGCCCCAGTAGCTCATCTGGCCCCAGGGGAGCACGTAGCCCATGAAGGCGGTGGCCATCATGAGGAGGAAGATGATCACGCCCAGGATCCACAGCACCTCGCGCGGGGCCTTGTAGGACCCGTAATAGAGATTGCGGAAGATGTGGATGTACACGGCCACGAAGAACATCGAGGCGCCGTTGGCGTGGAGATACCGCAGCAGCCAGCCGTAGTTCACGTCGCGCATGATGTGCTCGACGGACTGGAAGGCGTAGTCGGCATGCGGCGTGTAGTGCATCGCGAGCACGACGCCCGTGACGATCTGCGAGATCAGCAGGAAGAACAGGACCGCGCCGAAGGTCCAGAAATAGTTCAGGTTGCGCGGCACCGGGAACGCCACGAAGGACGAGTGCAGCAGGCCCAGCACGGGCAGGCGGCTCTCGAACCACTTGGCGACGGCGCTCTTCGGAACGTAGGAGATGGGATGATCGCTCATGGGGTTCGCCTGATGGTGGGGCGTCCCGGCGGACCGGGCGCGACCGGACGTGACTTAGGCCTCGGCGCCGATGCGGATCGCGGTATCGGAGGTGAAGGCGTAGGGCGGGACCGGCAGGTTGATCGGGGCCGGCCCCCCGCGGATGCGGCCGGACGTGTCGAAGACCGAGCCGTGGCAGGGGCAGAACCAGCCCTTGTACTCGCCCTGCTGGCCCAGGGGCACGCACCCGAGATGGGTGCAGCTGCCATAGACCACCAGCCACTGCGACTTTCCGGCCTTCACGCGGGCCGTGTCGGGCTGCGGGTCGCGCAAGGAGGCGAGGTTCACGTCCTGCGCCGCCTTGATCTCGTCGGCCGTGCGGTGGCGGACGAAGATGAGCTTGCCGCGCCAGAACAGCTTCACGATCTGGCCTTCCGCGATGGGGCTCAGGTCCAGCTCCACGGGGGCGCCGGCCGCGATGGTCTGGGCGTCGGGGGCGAGCGAGGACACGAAGGGCCACGCCAAGGCGGCCGCGCCGACCGCGCCGACCGCTCCCGTGGCGATGTACAGAAAGTCGCGCCGCGTCGGCTCGGCAGTGGTGGTGGTCTGGGCCACGTGATGTCTCCTGCGTAAAGCGAAGCGTCGTCCATAGGGCTGTCGCGCCGCCGGCCCTGACGGGCCGGGCGCCTCGAGGCTCCCGGGGTGGAACCATGAAGGCGGGTGCGCGCGCAATGCGACCCGGGGTCGCCGCGCGGGCGTCCATGACATGCGTGGGTTCCCTTGTCCATAGGTCCCGAGGGGGAGGAAGCGGACGGGACGAGGGGGCGCTTGACCGCGCGCCCGCGATCCCCCACCCCTTCGCGCGACCCCGCATCCGAGGCCCCCATGGCGCTCCATTTCACGCCCGCCGAGTTCGACCGCCGCCGCCGCGCCCTCCTGGCCCGCATGGCCGAGGAGCGGCTCGACGGCCTCATGATGTTCCAGCAGGAGTCCATGTACTGGCTCACGGGCTACGACACGTTCGGCTTCTGCTTCTTCCAGTGCCTCGTGCTCGGCGCCGACGGGCGCATGGCGCTGCTGACCCGCTCGGCGGACCTGCGCCAGGCGCGCCACACCTCCAACATCCCCGACGTGCGCGTGTGGAAGGACGCGGCCGAGGCCGAGCCCGCCCGCGACCTCCTGGGGCTCGTGCGGGACCTCGGCCTCGCGGGACGGCGCCTGGGGGTCGAGTTCGACGCCTATGGCCTCTCCCACGCCCATGGCCGGCGCCTGGAGGCGGCCTTCGCGGACGGGGCGTCCCTCGTCGAGGCCTCGCGCCTGGTGAGCGGGCTGCGGGTCGTGAAGTCGGCCGAGGAGATCGCCCATGTGCGCCGCGCGGCGGAGCTCTCCGACGCCGCCGACCGCGCGGCGATCGAGGCCATCCGGGCCGGGGCCGACGAGGGCGAGGTGCTGGCCGCCCAGCACGCCGCCATCTTCGCGGCCGGGGGCGACTATCCGGGCAACGAGTTCATCATCGGCTCGGGCGCCGACGCGCTGCTCTGCCGCTACAAGTCCGGGCGCCGGCGCCTCGAGGCGCGCGACCAGATCACCCTCGAGTTCGCCGGCGCCTGGCGCCACTACCACGCCGCCATCATGCGCACGGTGCCCGTGGGCGAGCCGCGCCCGCTGCACCTGACCTATCACGCGGCGGCCCGCGACGCGCTCCTCGCCTGCGAGGCGGCGCTTCGGCCGGGCAATACGGCGGGCGACGTCTTCGCGGCCCATGCCCGGGTGCTCGACGAGCACGGGCTCTCGGTCCACCGGCTCAACGCCTGCGGCTATTCGCTGGGGGCCAAGTTCACGCCCTCCTGGATGGACCCGCCCATGTTCTACGAGGGCAACCCCCATCCGATCGAGCCAGGCCAGGTCTTCTTCGCCCACATGATCCTCATGGATTCCGAGAGCGAGACCGCCATGACGCTGGGGCGCACCTATCTCGTGGGCGAGCACGGGCCCGAGGCCCTCAACCTGGCCAGCCTCGACCTCGTCGTGCGCTGATGCCGCTCTCGGTCCTCGCCTCGGCGCTGGTGGCGGCCTTCGTGGGCTTTGCCGGCACGCTCGCCATCATCGTGGCGGCGGCGACCGCCGTGGGGGCGAGCCCCGCCCAGACCTCGTCCTGGGTCGCGGGCCTGTGCCTCGCCATGGCGGCCACCACGGGCTACCTGAGCCTGCGCCACCGCCTGCCCATCGTCACGGCCTGGTCGACGCCGGGCGCGGCGCTCATCGCGGCCTCGACGGGCATCGGCCTGCCTCAGGCCGTCGGCGCCTTCCTTCTCGTCGCCGCGCTCATCCTCGTCACCGCCGCGGTGCCGGCGGTGGCGCGCCTCGTCGAGCGCATCCCGGTCGCGGTGGCGGCGGGCCTGCTCGCGGGCGTGCTGGTGCGCTTCGTGGTGGGGATCTTCGAGAGCGCCGGCACGGCGCCGGGCCTCGTCCTGCCTCTCGTCGGGGTCTTCCTCGTCGCCCGCATCGTCAGCCCGGCGGGCGCCGTGCTCGCCGTGATCGCGGCGGGCCTCGCGCTCGCCCACGCGCTGGGCCGCATCGGGCCGCTCCCGGCGCCGGGCCTGTCCGACCTCGTCCTCGTCGCCCCCGTCCTCGACCCCGTGGTGCTCATGGGGCTCGGCCTGCCGCTCTACCTCGTCACCATGGCCTCGCAGAACCTGCCGGGCTTCGCCGTGCTGCGCGCCGCGGGCTACCAGCCGCCGGCGGCGCCGGTACTGGCGGCGACCGGCGCGGTGTCGCTCGGCACGGCGTTCCTCGGCGCCCATACGTCGAACCTGGCGGCGATTTCGGCGGCGCTCTGCACCGGGCCCGAGGCGCATCCCG
>DASPJU010000673.1:0-6687 GCA_035628475.1 Salinarimonas sp.
CGCCCTGCATGGCTGCGGCGGCCTCGGCGACGGCAGGGGCGCGCTCGGCCCCCGGCACCTCGACTGGGGCGAGCGGCTCGCCGCCGCGGGCTTCCTGGTGCTGTTTCCCGACAGCTTCGGCTCGCGCGGCGCGGGCAGCCAGTGCCGGGCCGGATCGCGCGTCGCGCGGGCCTCCCGCGAGCGGGCCGACGACGCCATGGCGGCCCTGGCCTATCTCGCGGCCCGCCCCGACGTGAAGCGGGACGCGGTCTCCCTGCTGGGCTGGTCCAACGGCGGCACGACGGTGCTCAACGCGGTGCGGCCGGGCCGCGGGTCGCTGGGGGCGGACTTCGCCCGCGCCGTGGCCTTCTATCCGGGCTGTCGCGTCCTCCAGGAGGGCGGACGCTGGCGCACCCGCCTGCCCCTCCTCGTCCTGATGGGCGACGCCGACGACTGGACCGCCCCGCAGCCCTGCCGGGCGCTCGTCCAGGCCGCGCGCGAGCGCGGGGAGCCCGTGGAGCTCGTTCTCTACCCCGGCGCCGTGCACGGCTTCGACGCGCCCGACAGCCCGGTGCGCGAGCGGCGCGGCCTCGCCTTCACGGCATCGGGCACTGGCACCGCGCGGGTCGGGACCGATCCGGCCGGGCGGGCGGACGCGCTCGCGCGCGTTCCCGCCTTCCTGGCGCGTTGACGGACCTGGCGTCGCCGGGGTCCCACGACGGCTCGGCGGACGCTCAGGTGTCCCGGCTGGTGCGGGCGCAGCGCACATAGGCCTGCGTGCCGCGCTGGCTGGCCCAGACGAGGCGGTCGCCCGTCACGGTGAGGCGCACGTCGGCCTTCCATTTCCGCCGCGCGTTGGAGCAGACGGCGGGGAAGCGCCAGGTGCTGCCGACCTGCTGCCCGGAGCCGAACACGCAGGAGGTCTCGCCGGCCCAGGCGCCCTCGCTGTTGATCACGGCCGGGAGGTATCCCCGCCGGTTCTGGCGCGGGGAGCAGGCCGCGGCATCCGGCGCCCAGACCCCTGCGAAGGGGGTTCCTTCCGCGATGTCGCGGCGGGGCGGCAGGGGGATGCCGTCGACGGGCTCGCCCGGCCGATCCTCCTCCGCCCCGTCGCCCTCGATCGCGGGCGCCACCTGTGCGAGGGACGGCGCGGGAGCGGGCTCGGCGGGCGGCGCGACGGGCGCTTCGACCAGCGCGGGCGCCGGGGCGGGCGGGAGGGTCGGCGGGTCGGCCCAGCCGCGCGGCGGGGCCTGGAGCGCCGCCACGAGCTGCGGGCCGGCGGTGACCCGCTCGGTGGTCCGGCCGTCGCCGGCCAGGAGGGCGAGGCCGGCAAGCGCGATCACGCAGGCCGCGGCCGCGAGCAGGAGGAGCCCGAAGGCCAACATGTTGGGCGACGAGAAGGTGCGCCCGCGCAGGGCGAAGGGGTTGCCGGACTCGCCCGGCATCGTGGCGCAATCCCGATTCGCGATCTCGCCGTCGCCCGACGCTCGCAAAGAGCTTCGCTGATCCATGGCAACTTGGCCTTTCGAGGAACGGATCCTGTTAAAAAACCTTTGACGCGCAACCTGCCTCACAACGTGCCCGGAATGGTTAACAAACCGTTAACGGCGCCGCAACGGGGCGTGCAGGCCGCTCAAGTCACGCCTGTCCCTGCGTTTTCGCACGGCTGTGGACGGCTGTGGACGGATGCGGCGCGGCTCCTGGCGCAACCCTGCCGCAAGGCTTCCTCCCGGCGGCCAAGATGAGGGCTCCGCGATGACTTGGCGCTACTTTCCGGCCGCAGCGGCAGGGGCCGACCCGCCCATGCCGGGCGCCCGCCGGCGGCTTCAGGCGAAGCGCCGCGCTCCTATGACGCAGGCCACGACGGCGCCGGTGACCGCGAGCATCAGGGGCGGCACGGGCTCGTGGAGGAGCAGGGCCGCGAGCCCGAGGCCCAGGAAGGGCTGCAGCAGCTGCAGCTGCCCCACCGCCGCCGTGCCGCCGATGGCCAGCCCCCGATACCAGAACACGAAGCCGACCAGCATGCTGAACACGGAGACGTAGGCGAGCGCGAGCCAGCCCCCCGCGCCGACCCCGTCGAGCGTCGGCGGCCGGGTGGCGAGGGCCGACGCCAGCATGACGGGCAGCGCCAGGACGAGGGCCCACGAGATCACCTGCCACCCGCCCAGCCGGCGCGAGAGGACCGCACCCTCGGCATAGCCCAGCCCGCAGGCCACGACCGCCGCGACCATCAGGGCGTCGCCCAGCGGCGCCACCGCGATGCCCTCCCGAAGCGCGAAGGCTCCCACCAGCGCGGCTCCGATCCCGGAGAAGAGCCAGAAGGCCGGTCGGGGCGCTTCCCCGCCGCGCAGGACGCCGAAGGCCGCGGTGGCAAGCGGCAGGAGGCCGATGAACACGATCGAATGCGCCGAGGTGATGTGCCGGAGCGCCAGGGCCGTCAGCAGCGGAAACCCGACCACGACGCCCAGCGCCACGATCGCCAGGGAGGGCAGGTCCGCGCGCCGCGGGCGCGGGGCCCGCATGAGGAGCAGGAGGACGAGGCCGAGCCCTCCCGCGATCGAGGCTCGGGCCATCGTGAGGAAGAGCGGGTCGAAGTCCATGACGGCCACGCGGGTGGCCGGCAGCGATCCGCTGAAGATCGCCATGCCCAGGAACCCGCTCGCCCAGCCGCCCGTCGTCCCGCCGCGCACGCCTGCCTCCATCTGCCGCCCGTCCATGCGCCGACAATGGGCCATGCGCCCTGGCGCCGCCAGGTACGGCGCAGTACGCTTCGGGCGAACTGTTATGGCGGGAGCGGCGATACGGATGACCCAGGCGGCGACGCGGGTGGAGGGCATCGTGTCCGGCATCCGCCAGCAGATCGCGAGCCGGTGCCTCCTGCCGGGGGCGCGGCTGCCCTCGATCCGACGCTGCGCGGCGGCCTCGCGGGTGTCGGTCTCCACGGTCGTCGACGCCTACGAGCGGCTCGTCGCGGAGGGCCTCGTCGCCTCGCGGCCGGGCTCGGGCTTCTTCGTGCGCGGTCCGGTGCCGCCCCTGTCCCTGGTCGATCTCGGACCGCGGCTCGACCGGGAGGTCGACCCGCTCTGGATGTCCCGCCAGGCCCTGGAGGCGCCCGACGGCGTCCTGAAGCCGGGCTGCGGCTGGCTGCCCTCCTCCTGGATGCCGGAGGCCGCCCTGCGGCGGGCCGTGCGGCGCCTGGGCCGCGCGCCCGCGGCCACGCTCACGGACTACGACACGCCGCTCGGCTCGGCCGCATTGCGCCAGGTGCTCGCCAGGCGCATGGGCGAGCGGGGCATCGCCACGTCGCCGGGCCAGGTGCTGCTGGTGGAGTCCGGCACGCAGGCCATCGACCTCCTGTGCCGCTACCTGCTCTCGCCGGGGGACGCGGTCCTGGTCGACGATCCCTGCTACTTCAACTTCCACGCCCTGCTGCGGGCCCATCAGGCCCGCGTGGTGGGCGTGCCGTTCACCCCGCGCGGGCCCGAGCTCGACCTCTTCGCGCAGGCCCTCGCGACCCACCGGCCGCGGCTCTACGTCACGACCGCGGCCCTCCACAACCCGACCGGCGCGACCCTCTCGCCCGCCGTGGCGCACCGGGTGCTGCGGCTCGCGGCCGAGGCCGGCTGCACGATCGTGGAGGACGACATCCTCGGCGACTTCGAGGAGCAGCCCGCGCCCCGGCTCGCGGCGCTGGACGGGCTCGACCGGGTGGTCCAGGTGGGCAGCTTCTCGAAATCGCTCTCGGCCTCGGTGCGGTGCGGCCATATCGCGGCCCGGCGCGACTGGATCGAGGATCTGGCCGACCTCAAGACCGCCGTCTCCTTCGGGGGCTCCCGCCTGTCGGCGGAGCTGATCCACGCCCTGCTCACGGACGGGACCTATCGCCGGCACATGGAGGGGGTGCGCCGTGGGCTCGCCAGCGCGCGCGCCGACGTGGCGCGGCGCCTGCGCCCCCTAGGGATCGTGCCCTGGATCGAGCCGCGCGGGGGCATGTTCCTGTGGTGCGAGCTGCCCGCGGGGGTCGACGCGGCGACCGTGGCGCGCCGGGCGCTCGCCCAGGATGTCGTGCTCGCGCCGGGGAACGCCTTCAGCACCGCCGGAACCGCCGGCCGCTTCATGCGCTTCAACGTCGCCCAGTGCGGCAGCGAGCGGATGTTCGAGGTGCTGGCCGCCGCGATGCGACCGTGAGGGCTCCCGCGGAACGGGGCGGGCGCGCCCCCACGATTCGAGGGGGATTGACCACAGGCGGCAGGGGGCAAGCCGCTCAACATCCTTGCGGTTCCGCTCCGGCTCGACCATAGTTGGGATGGCGCCGCCCATGGCGGGCGCGCCATCCCTCTGTCCCAGCGATCATCGCCAGAACCGGGGCAGGGTCCCGGTATCGACCGGGAGACCACCGCGCGACGCGGGCCCACCCTGAAGGAGACCCCATTGGCAGGCGATTCCCAATCCAGCCGTGAGCGCGCGGAGGCGCGGTTCGAACGGCTCCAGCGGCAGAAGCGGGAAGGCGAGGCCGCCGCGCGCGACTACGAGGCCAACTCTGCCGCGGTCGACGTCAAGACCGCCAAGCTGAAGGCGATGCGTCTCGCCAAGGAAGCGGCCGAACGCGAGGCGGCCGCGAGCGCGCCCCCCAAGCCCGCGCGCAAGAAGCGCACGACCGCGCCCGCCGGCTGAGCCGATCCTCAAGCGCCCCGCCGGCGCGAGCCGGTTGGCAGGCTGGCGACGGAGCGCGCGGCGCGGCGCCAGGGCCCGTTCCGGCGCGGCAGGCGCCCCCTCACAGGCCGCGCAGCACCGAGGCCGCCATGAGGCCGAGAACGACGAAGGCGACGCCCATCCCGATCAGGGCCGCCCACCCGCCAGCGGCGGGGGGATGCAGCATGTTCCTGGCCGGGTCGCGCGGGTCGTAATGGACCTGGACCGGGCGCCCCGTCTCGAAGGCGGCGAGGTCCCAGATCTCGCCCCGGCGCCGTCGGCGTCCCGACCGGCGTCCCGGCGGATCGCCGATGCGGGTTCCCTCATAGGTGCGCCCCCCGACCTCGAAGCCGTAGGTCACGCGCGGCCCCTCGCCGAAGGTGAACCCGGATGAGCGCAGGGTGCGGCGCCCGATGACGGGCAGCGCGATCTCGCGCGAGCGCACGGAGGACGCGGTGATGGTTCCCGGCGCGGTCGCCCAGGCCCCCCGCTCGAGAGCCTCGCGCCTCGCGCGCCGCCCGAGCCAGATCAGCACGAGGCCGAACCCGATCGGCAGTCCGGCGAAGGTCAGTGCGGCCGCGATCCCCAAGGGCTCCTCCCTCGCGCCGCGAGTGAACGGGATCGGGCGCCCGCGCGCAAGCGCTCAGGCGGCGCGCGCCAGCGTTCCTTCCGCTGCTACCAAGTGCGCTGCCAGGGGGGCGTTCACGGCCGGGCCGTGGGTGATGGGGCCCATATGGCCGGCGCCGGGCACGATCGCGAGGCGCGCGCCCGGCAGGCCGGCCGCGAGCAGGTCGCAGATGCGCCGGGCGGGCGCGACCGTTCGCTCACCCGCGAGGATCAGGACGGACATCGGAAGACGCGCGGCGAGCGCCGCGAGCGGGGTGTCGTCCTCGAAGGCCGGCGCCCATTCCCGGTCGGTCTTGAGGGCCGTGGCGAGCAGCGCGGACCGGGCCCGCTCGGACAGGCGCGCATAGGCGCCCGCGCCGTTCCAGTAGTCGAGATAGGGTCGCGCGGCGCCCTCCCGGTCGCCCCGGCGGATCGCGGCGCGATAGGCATCGGCCAGCGCCCGCGCCTCGCCGTAGAGGGCCATGTCGCCGGCCAGCCGCAGGAGCCAGAAGGCGATGGGCTCGTAGAGCGTGAGGCTGAGGAGCGCGACCCGGCCCGACGCCGCGAGGCGCAGGGCCGTGAGGCCGCCATAGGAATGGCCGACGAGATGCACGGGCCCGGACAGCCTCTCCAGGACCGGCGCGAGGGCCTCGATCTCGTGGTCGCTCGTGAGCTCGGTCGCGGGGTCGAAAGGCGTGGCGCCGTAGCCCAGGAGATCGGGCGCCAGGACCGCGTGGCGGCCCCGGAGGGCCTCGGCCAGTCCCCGCCACTGCGCGCCCGCGCTCGAGGAGGCGTGGAGGGCGAGCACCGGGGCGCCGGCCAGGCGCGGATGGGCGGAGGATGGGGCGGTCACGGGATCGGTCTCCGGCGGAGCGTTGCCCGACGGGATTAGGGAGCGCCCATGTCCGCTCGATGTCGTGGACGCCGCCCGCGACGCAACGATCAGGCGTCGATCACCCTGGCGAGCGCCGCGCGCACGTCCGCGACCGTGAAGGGCTTTTCCAGAACCACCGCCGCCGTCCCCCCCGCATGCCGCGCCACCGCGTCCGGCCCCGCCACGGTGTCGCCGGTGACGATCACGGTGCGGGAGCCCAGGACGGGGTCGATCCCGGCGATGCGGGCACGCAGTTCCACCCCCGAGAGGCCCGGCATGCGCAGGTCGACGAAGACGACCCCGAAGCGGCGCTTGCCGACCAGGTCGAGGGCCTCCCGGGCGCCGCCGATCACCTGCGGCCGGTGGCCGAGGTCCCCCAGGATCTCGGCGAGGGACTGGGCGACGTCGACCTCGTCGTCGACCACCAGGATCGGCAGGCCCGGGCCGGCATCGGCCTCCTCCTCGGCGTCGCCCGCCGCGGCGCCGCCGCCCAGGGGCAGGACGATGCGGAACGAGGCGCCGCCCCCGGCCCGGTC
>DASPJU010000674.1:0-8407 GCA_035628475.1 Salinarimonas sp.
TTGCGCGCGCAGGGGCTCGCCGCTGCCGGGCCGTCGTGGCTGCCCAGATTCGCGGCCCCCGTGTGGACCTAACGGTATCAACCTGGCGGGACGAGATCGAGGCGATGCGCCGGGCGCTGAAGAAGTGGCCGAGATCATGAAGCGGAGACGAGAGTAGGCCCGCTCGGCTCCGGCCGCGGCGGGCTTTTCGTTTACGGAGCATCAACCATAGTCCACGATCTTGCGGTGGCCGGTCTTCCGCTGGCGCAATCTCCCTACTCAGCCCCGTCGCGCATCCCATTCCGCGGCGAGGCTCCTTCTTGTCTGCCGGGCTCGCCACCAATTCGACAATGAGGGGCTTCCGCGCAGCCTCGAAAGTGGGCTCTTCTACTCACACGACTCCCCGCCCGAGGAGCGTAGCCTCACCTTCGCGCTCGACCGGTGCGTCGCTTCGGCAGGGTCTGCTTCATGGTTATGAGCCCCGCCCAGGGGTCATCCCCAATATGCCTCAGCCGCGTCGGAAGATTGGCAACCGTGAAGTGGCCTGGCCGCAGCGCCGGCGTGAGCTCCTCCCAAGTGAGCGGCACCGCCACCGGCGCTCCGGGCCGGGCGCGTGTCGAGTAGGTCGCCACTGCGGTCGCGCCCCTTCCGTTGCGCAGGTAGTCGACGAAGATCCGCCCCTTGCGTGCGCTCTTGGCGAGCGTGCGCGTGTAGCGGCTTGGGCTGTCGCGCTCCATGGCTTCAGCCATCTCCGCCGTGAAGGCCTTCACCTCTTCCCAGGACGCCTTCGGGGTCAGCGGCGCAACGACGTGCAGCCCCTTTCCGCCCGTGGTTCTCACGAAGCTCTCCAGGCCCGCGGCCGCGAGCCGCTCGCGTAGCTCGATGGCGCCAGAGACCACGGCGGCGAACCCGACGTCCTCGGCCGGATCGAGGTCCATGACGATGCGGTCCGGCCGCTCGAAATCGGGCAGGCTCGCGCCCCAGGGATGGATCTCCAGCGTGCCGGCCTGCACCAGCGCGATCAGGCCGGCAAGATCGCGGATCGCCAGCGCCGCGTCGGCACCGATCGTAACCCGCTCGACAGCCTCGTTCAGCCCTGCCCAGGGGTGCTTGGCGAAGAAGCACTCCTTTTCCGTCCCACTCGGGCAGCGCACCAGCGCGAGCGGCCGGCCGACAACGTGGGGCAGAATCCAGTCGGCGATCTCGGCATAGTAGGCGGCGAGCCCAGCCTTGGTGAGGCCCTGATCTGGCCAGAGCACGCGATCGGGGTTCGTGAGCGTGACCCCGGCGTGATCATCGCGCCTAGTGGTTGGGCTAGGCGCAACGTCGGTCTCGATCACGACCTCCCGCGGGTCCTTGTCGTCGCGCAAGCCCTTGAACGAGGCATGACGCAGCAGACCATCCGCGGTCCAGCCCCGGAACTCCACTTCGGCCACGAGCTCGGGCCTCGCCCAGCGCACGCCGCGTGCCGCCTCGGTGGGGAGATCGTCGGGAAAGGGCGGTGCGGGAAGTGAACGCCCGGCCAGGTCGGCCCAAAGGGCGGCAGCTGTCGCACCGGTGAACCCCGTCCCGACCCGGCCGACATGGACGAGCCGCCCCGCGCGATGCGCCCCGAGCACGAGGGAGCCGATGGCCTTCCGGCTCGTTGACGAGGGCGCGAAGCCCGCGACCACGAACTCCTGCCGCTGCACGCATTTCGTCTTGCGCCAGTCATCAACTCGGCCCGAGCTGTAGCGGTTGCCGGCTCGCTTGGAGACGATGCCTTCCAGCCCGAGGCGGCAGGCATGCCGGATCATCGCCTCACCGTCCTCCTCCAGGTGCTCGCTTAGCCGGATCACGCCCCCAGCCGGCAGGTCGTCCAGCGCATGCTCGAGCATGCGCTTGCGCTCGCGCAGCGGCAGGGGCCGCAGGTCCGCGCCGTCGAGATAGAGGAGATCGAATGCGTAGTAGACGAGGCGGTCGGTCCGCCCCGCCTTGAGGTCGGCCTGGAGCGTCGAGAACGACGAGATTCCGTTGTCGTCTTCGACGACGAGCTCGCCATCGAGCAGGCCCGAGCCGAGCCCCAGCTCGCGCATCGCGTCGGCCACCGGCCCGAACCGGTCCGTCCAGTCGAGGCCCTTGCGGGTGAGGAGCGTGACGTGATCGCCGTCGATCCGGGCCTGAACGCGGTAGCCGTCGAACTTGATCTCATGCAGCCAGTCGGTTCCGGTCGGAGCGGTGTCGACCAGCTTGGCGAGGCAGGGCTCCACGAAGGTGGGCAGCAATGCCTTCCGGGTCCCCTTCGGCGGAGCCCGCCTTGACCTGGTCGCCCGCGCGCGGTCCGCATGGTCGGCACGGACCTCCCCGCCTCGGGCGAGGTCGTCGTTGCTGCGCCCGGACAGCACGGAAGCCTGATGCTCCTCGATGATGTCGGGGCCGCCCGGCGCTCGGGCGTGCTCGTCATCGGACTTCAGCAGCAGCCATTGCTCCTTCTTGTCCTTGGAGCGCGTGCGCACGAGGTGCCAACGACCCCGCAGGCGCTCACCCTCGAGCGCGAAGGTGAGCCGCCCCTTCGCATAAGCCTGGCGTGGGTCACCCTCCGGGATCCAGCGGCCCTGGTCCCACACGATCATCGTGCCGCCGCCATATTCGCCGGCCGGGATCACGCCCTCGAAGTCGAGATAGTCGATCGGGTGATCCTCGGTGTGGACGGCCAGTCGCTTGTCGCCCGGCACGAGGCTCGGGCCTCGGGTCACAGCCCAGCTCTTGAGCACGCCGTCGAGTTCGAGCCGCAGGTCGTAATGGAGTCGCCGCGCGGCGTGTTTCTGGACCACGAAGCGGTGCCCCGCGGCGCTTTTCGCTCGGGCGTGCACGCGCGCGCGCGGCTCGGGCGTGCGCTCAAACGCGCGCTTCTCGCGATAGGCCCGCAGTGGTTCGGGAGAGGGATCCACGGTGGACCGTTTCGCCTTGGCCGCCGCCGCCGCCCGCCGGACGGGTTCGCGGGACGCAGGCGACGGGGCCGGTGGAGCTTTGGCTTGCCGTGCCATGTCAGCGCCCCAGAATCCGCATGGCCTGAGCCAAGCGCCTGGCCTCGCCAAGGTCAGGCGTTGCGCACGCGACCATCGGTACCGCGCGAGCGAACAGCTCTTCGACGAGCGCGGGCTCGAGCGGCGAGACGACCAACGCTGCTCGCGGCGTCTCCTCATCGAGCCAAAGCAGGGCGTCCTCGGCGCAGAGGAATTGCATGACGTGTCCTCCCGCCTGCGCAAGCGCCTCGGTCAGGTACGCAGGACAGGAGCCAATCACGAGGAACGGACGTCGCTCGCACGCTGGCGGGAGGATTTCGCGGGTCGCCTCAAGCATGGGTGACCTCCTCAGCCGGCCTTCTTCAGGGCACGGGATTTTGCAGGTGGCTTCTTCTTTCCGCCGGCAGTTGCCTTTGGTGCGGGCGCCCGCGCCGCGGTCTTCCGAGCTGACCCCTTCGCGGTGGGCGTGCCCTTTTCGGTCTCGAGGCTCTTGCGTAGCGCCTCGATGAGGTTGACCACGTTCGAGGGCGGCGCGGCGGAGGACGTGCGCACCGGGGTGCCGGTCTGCTTCGACTGCACGAGCGCGATCAGGGCATCCTCGTAGCGGTCCTGGAACGCACTCGGGTCGAAGTGCGCCGCCTTGCGCTCGATGATGTGCGCGGCGAGTTCGCGCATCTCCTTCGGGTAGTCGACGTTCGGGATGTCCTCGAACACGGAGGACTCATCGCGTACCTCGTAGGCGTAATGCAGCGTCGTGCCGAGCAGACCTTTGTCGAGCGGCTCGAGAAGGACGAGCCGTTCCCGCCGCTGCATCACCACGCGGCCGAGGCCCGCCATGCCCTTGTCGCGGATTGCGTCCCGGATGACCGCGAATGCCTCCTGGGCCACACGATCATCCGGAGCGATGTAGTAGGGGGTATCGAGATAGCGCTCGTCGACCTCGGCCCTAGGCACGAAGCTCTCGATGTCAATCGTGTGGGTGCTCTCCAGCTTGAGAGCGTCCAGCTCTTCGTCCTCGACATAGACGTAGGAGCCCTTGCCGACCTGGTACCCTTTGACCTGCTCGTCGGCCTCAACGGGCTCGTTCGTCTCCGCATCCACGAACTGGCGCTTCACCCGGTTGCCGGTGGCGCGGTTGAGGGTGTTGAAGCGCACCCGTGAGGACGAGCTTGCGGCCGGGTAGAGCGCCACGGCGCAGGACACCAGCGACAGCTTCAAGTATCCTTTCCAGATCGCACGCGCAGCCATGCGTATTACTCCACTACTTACTTGGCGCGCAGAGTCATGTGGACTCAAGAGAGAGTCGGATTGACTCAGGTATCGAATCAAACGGCACCTTCGCCGAGTCGTTCCGAATCATTTTTGATTCAACCAGGCGGGGGAACGACTGTGTGAGGACTCTGCAAAGCGCGCATCGAACCGCGACATCGCTGCAAATCAGTGCGACGACATCGACCCCTGTGGATCGTGGGGATATCGGGGAGTGCTCGCGAAGACAGCATCTCACGTGATTCGCCGCTGGAACGTCCCGTCGCAGCGAGGCTTAGCTGGATCGGGGGTCTAGGGCGGAGGTGCCCATGTCTGCGTACCGCTTCCACTGTTCGGGCCCGGCCGGGATCGTGATCGACGGTCAGGGCCAACGAATACGGTCGATGCTCGAGATGCGAGCCGCCGCGGCGGCCGTCGCTCGGGATGTTCTGGCGATCTACGCCGACACCGAACCGGGCGCCTGGCTCGTCACCATCCAGGACGAGACCAGCCGACAGGTCGCGGTGCTGCGCTTCGACGAGGCGATCGGGGCGGCTTGCGTGCCGCGCGGCGTTCTGTTTCCGTTCCCGCATGGCACCGAGGAAGCGGTTGTTTACCGAGCTTGATCGCAAGGCGCTCCTGCGGGCGCTCGGGGCAGTACGAGACGCCTGTATAGCGGTGAGCAAGGCGGCACCGATCCAGGGACCGGAGCACCGGGCGGCCGGCCGGGTGATCGACGCCGTCCACGACGCGGCCGAGCTCCTGACCGGCCGGCGCGACGCGTTTCAGAGCGCGGGCTTCGAACGGCTGGGAGAGGGCAGGGCCGTCGTGCGGCCCGGCGAGTTCACAGCAGACGACCGCGCCCTCGTCATGGACGTGCTGGCCCAAGAGCTCGTCACCTCGCCCGACACGCGGGAGGTCCGTGAGGAGATGCACGGGCCGATCGCGGACCGGATCCTCGCGGTGCTGGAGGGGAGGGGATCTCCAGGCTCAGCCGAGTAATCTGGGCGGAACAAGCGAGGCGTTTACGAGTCAGCTTAACGGTAGCCGGGTCGATCCCGCCGTTTCCGCCTGGCACCCCGGCCGGGGGAGGTCCGCCTCTGCCCGGCCGGTCCGCTTCTACTGGTGAGCCTTCCGTCTCAGCTCCTCCAGCCGCACCATGTCGGCCTTGATCCGCTCGACCGAGGCGGCACCGCCCGAGCTCAGGTCGGACGGGTCGCCCTCAGTGCCGCTAATGCAGCAGGACCACGTCAGCAACGATCCCCAGCATCATCACGATGGCACCGAGAAGGAAGACGATGAGTCGGAGGTCCTGTCTCAGGTGGCGATACAGCTTAACATCATCGCTACCGTGCGAGGCCCCATAGTCGTCCTTCTCCTGGCTGCTAACGTAAGAAGCAAGCCAAGTTGTCGCGCCCAGTAGAACACCAGCTGCAATGCTCACCATCGGATCGGCCCTACCATTGCTTCATGGTGACACTGTTGGTCGAGTTTCACAGCAGACCAACGAGGCTGAGTGTCTCGACCAGCAAGAACATGATCCATCCCACGTTTACGACGACACTCAGGAGCAGGAAAGACTTGAGGAAGAGCGCGTAATAGTCCCGCTGATTATTCGGCGAGCTTCGCGCGTCCAGGTGAGTTTCGGAGTGAGGCTGCATGGGCTCCTCGCGGACATGCCCCTACATCGCCCTCAATCCGTTAACGAGCCTTAAGACCGATTGCCGCGTTTTCCGCCAATTGAAGCGAATTCACCGAAAACCTGAGCCATATCCCGCTCGCAAGGCGGTGCCGTCGCTCTCCTCAGGCCAGGAGCCGGCGTAGCGTGGTTGCACCCGCGAGTGTTGGGCAGAGCGAACCATGCTGTCAATTCGAAGCAAATGGCTCACGAATTTGCATCATGTCGGCGCTATCCAGGTCATGGAAACACATCCGAGACCGGTGATATGCGGGTCCCATGGTCGACAGCCACGAAGCGGGCAACCCTGCTGGAGCGCTTCAGAGCTGATCAGCGTGGCGGGGTCGCCCTGATCATAGGTCTGGCGCTCCCGTGCCTCCTCGGCGGGGTCGTTGCGGCAGTCGAGTACACCTCTCTCAAGTCGCGTCATGCGAAGCTACAGCTCGCCGCCGACGGCGCGGCGCTCATCGCGGCACGCGAGCTGACGCTCATCAACACAGAAGACGCTCGCATCGTCAGCGTCGCCAAGGCGGCCGCGCTGTCAGCCTCGGCGAGCGGCAAGGCGCAGGGGGCGGGAACGACCGCCGAAGCGGAGGTCGTCAACAGCCGGTCTGGTGTCAGGGTGAACCTCCAGGAGACTGTACCGACCGTCATGGGTCGGCTCCTGAGCCTGCCCACGGCGGACCTGCGGGTCACCGCGACTGCCAAAGTGAGCGGTGGGCAGAAGCTCTGCTTCCTCGCTCTGGACCCGGACAGGGCCGGTGCGCTCACCCTCAACAACAACGCCCGCCTGACTGCCGAAACCTGCGCCGTGCACTCCAACTCCAAGCACGAATGCGGGATCGTCAACAACACCACTGGTCTCCTGAAGGCGCAGCGGATCTGCTCGGCCGGTGGCATATCGGGCTCGTCTGGAAACTATAACCCGGCCCCCCTCACGGACTGCCCTGCCATTGCGGATCCCCTGGCCGGCCGAGCGAGGCCGAGTGTCGGCCCATGCAGCCAGACCAACTGGCAGAGGAGCGGGGGCGAACACGTCCTCTCGCCTGGGGTCTATTGCGGCGGGATCACAGTTCTTGGCGGCGCGAGGGTTCGCTTTCAGTCGGGCGAGTACATCCTGACCGGGGGCGGTCTGCTGGTTGGCGCGAATGGCTCGATCGAGGGTGACAACGTCGGCTTCTATCTCGACGGAGGAGCCACGTTCAACTTCGGGGCACAGACGACAGTCAGCCTGTCCGCTCCCAAGACCGGCCCCCTCGCGGGGCTCCTGTTCCACGGCGATCCATCCGCCAACAATCCGATCTTCCAGATCAACAGCAACAACGCCAGACGCCTGCTTGGAACTATATATCTCCCGGCCGGTCAGCTGAGGGTCGATGCGTCCAACCCGGTCGCCGACCAATCCGATTACACGATCATCGTGGCGCGCCAGGTCAGTCTCTTCAGCGGACCTAACCTCGTGCTCAACAGCAACTACGGCGGCACGGACGTGCCCGTCCCCAAGGGGGTCGGCCCGATCGGCAGCACTGTGAGCCTCAGCCAATGAAGCACATCCACCTTGTCGTGGCTGCGGCCACTCTGATCGGGCAGCCCGCCTGGGCTCGTACCTGCCCGGCTCTGACCGTGGATCTCGTTACGGTCACGGCGACCGACATGACCGTGATCACGATCCAGAACGGGCGATGCGATCTGCTCATCGCCCCACGTGACGCCAGTGAGCGCCTAGTCGTGGTCGAGCCCCCACGCATCGGCACGGTCGAGGAGACCGACCATGGCCTGCTCTACAGGCACAAGCCTGGCCCGAGTGCGTCGGACGCGTTCGGGGTGTCACACCAGTCGTCCCCGAACCTGCGCGCGACCGTCATGATACGCAGGGCTCAACAGCCGTAGCGGCGTCCCTCCTGCCAGCCCGCGTCAGGATACGGTTCGGAATAGGGCTCTTCGCAGGACGTGCTCACCCTCGTGGTGACGATAGTCCGAAGTGCGCCGGCAACTGCGCCGCCCCCCCGGCGAGGTATGGCCGAGCGGTTCAGCATTTACGTCGTGCAAGATCCTCGGCCCGCTCGCGAAGCGTCGTCACACACATCACAACAGAACGCATGCCTTCCAAGTAGACGAAGGCAACGCAGAGCATCGCTAGGCGTATCATATCAGCATTCCCGCGGCAAACATCGCAACGCAGATTGCGGCAAGAGTGAACGTCACGCGTGAGTCATCGCTGCGTTCGGTGGACGCTTCCATTCTCGCCAACATGGTCTGACTGATCTGATGCATGGTTCCTCCAGTAGGGACAATACACAAGGCTCGTGATCCGTCTCACGCAATCCTAATCGTTGGTAAACGTGGGTGGAGCGATGGAGAATATACCAGAACGCGCTGGGAGCATGGGGTCGCAGGTTAGCGTGCCATTCACCCTGCTGCTCCTGGGCCGGGTTGGTCTCCTATCCGGTTAAGCCTCGGCAAAGCACCGGTGCGCCAACTTCAACTCAAGTTCGAC
>DASPJU010000675.1:0-7391 GCA_035628475.1 Salinarimonas sp.
TGAGGCGCTTCTGCAGCCCCGGCACCTGCTCCAGGGGCATCTCGACCCCGAGATCACCCCGAGCCACCATGATGGCGTCGGAGGCCTCCATGATGTCGTCGATATGGGCGATGGCTTGGGGCTTCTCGATCTTGGCCAGCACCAGGGCCCGGCCGCGCGCCACCTTGCGCACGTCCGCCAAGTCCTCCGCACGCTGCACGAAGGAGAGCGCGATCCACTCCACGCCCGCGTCCAGCGCCGCCTCCAGGTCCGAGCGGTCCTTGTCGGTCATGGCCGTGATGGGCAGCAGCGTGTCGGGCAGGCTCACGCCCTTGCGGTTGGAGATCCGCCCGCCGACCTCGACGCTCGCCATCGCCTTGCCCCTCGACACGTCCTTGACCCGCAGCCGCAGCTTGCCGTCGTCGATGAGCAGCGTGTGGCCGGGCTCCAGCGCCCGCAGGATCTCGGGGTGGGGCAGCTGGACGCGCTTGCCCGAGCCCGGCTTGTCGCTGGAATCGAGCAGGAACTCCTCGCCCGGCGCCAGCATCGCGCCGCCGTCCTCGAAGGCGCCCACCCGCAGCTTCGGGCCCTGAAGATCGACCAGGATGGGGATGGGGCGGCGCACCCCCTCCTCGACGGCGCGCAGCATCGCGACCTTGTCGCGCAGGCGCTCGCGGGGCAGGTGGCTCATGTTGAGGCGGAACGTGTCGGCGCCGGCCTCGTGCAGGGCCCGGACCATTTCCGGCGTGTCGGAGGCCGGCCCGAGGGTGGCGACGATCTTGGTCCGTCTCGTGCGAATCATCGCGAGGGATCTCCGGGTCGGGTGGGATCGGTGAGCTGGACGGTCCAGCCGCGCTGCTCGCCGGTGTCGATCTCGAGGAAGCCGTTGCGGTCGTAGCCCCGCGCGAGGCAGTCCTCGATGCCCCGGATCGTGAACTCGCGGTCGCGGGTGCACATGTAGGAGCGCCCGCTCCACTCCCCGCCGCGGTCGTAGTCGACGGCGTAGAGATAGAAGAAGCGGGCGGCGAGGGGGCCGCGCAGCAGGGTCTCGCAGCCGCGGGGCTGGACGTTCCACCAGCCCTCCGTCACCCACCCTTGCGCGTCGCGAAAGCCCAGCGCCACGCCCACCCGGCTGCCCGTCATGTTGCACAGGCGCAGGTCGGCGCGCGCCTCGGGCGCGGCGGCGACGAGGCCGCCCGTGAGCGCGAGGGCGGCGAGCATTGGTCGGAGCGAGGGGGGCATCGGGACAGGGGAGCGGTGATTCGGAAAACCCTAAGGGACCGGCGGTAACGAAGCCTTAAGGCTGTTCGCCCGCAAGCGTTCCGTCGTCCCGGGCCCGCGCCGGTCGCGGCCGGGCCCACCAGATGCCCACCAGGATGAGGGCCCCGCCGAGGATCTGCACGGGCGCCAGCGCCTCCCGCAGGATGAGCCAGCCGAACCCCGCGGCGGCGACCGCCTCCAGGAAGATCACCAGCGACGAGAAGGTGGCGGGCAGGCGCCCGAGCGCCACGGCGAGCAGCCCCTGGCCGCCCGCATGGCTGACCAGCGCCATGGCGACGAGCGCCGCGACGCCGCCGGCGCTGCGCGGCAGCACGGCCTGGCCCGCCGCGAGATTCGCGACGAGCGCCACCGCCAGCAGCGCCGCCGCGGTGACGAGGCTGAGCTCGAACGTGACCCGCGCGGCGCCCGCGCCCGCGGCCCGCGCCCGCTCGACGCCCAGGAAATAGAGGCCGAAGAACAGGGCCGTGGCGAGCCCGTAGGCGTCGCCCAGGGCCCGGCCGGGATCGATGCTCAGGCTCTGCCCCACCAGCGCCGTGCCGCCGGCCAGGCACAGGGCGAGCCCCGTCACGGTGGCGCGGGCCGGCCGGCGGCCGTAAGCCGCCCAGGTCGCCAGCACCACGACGATCGGCGCCGTGGTGGCCAGGAACGTGGCGTTCGCCACCGTGGTGCCGAGGATGGCGAGATGCCAGAAGAACAGGTCGCCCGTGAAGGCGAGTCCCGCGAAGAGCACGCCCGGCGCGAAGGCGGGCCCGCGCCGGCCCCCCGGGCGGCCCGCCTCCTCGATCCGCATCCAGGCGTAGAGCGCCGGCAGGGCGAGGGCGACGCGCCAGAAGGCGCTCGCGAAGGGGCCGACATCGGCCGCCGCGAAGCGCACGAAGATGGGCGAGATGCCCATGGCGACCGCGCCGAGGACGAGCGCGGCAAGGGCGGCGGCCTGGGGGCCGGCGGGCGCAGGCATGGCGGTCATGGGGCTCGCGGGTGCGGGGTTTCGTCCGCCATAGCCCATGGCGGGCGCGCGGGCGACCCTCACCCCCGCATCAGCTCCGCCAGGGCCTCGAAATCGCGTCGGCGCGCCGAGCTGCGCCGCCAGGCCAGCGCGAGGTGGCGGCGGGGCGGAGCGGAGGGGAAGGGGACGAGCGCGACGCCCGGCCGCCGGGCCTCGGCGGCGCAAAGCCGCGGCAGGAGCGTCACGCCGTGGCCCGCCGCAACCATGCTCATGATGGTGGCGAGCGAGGCGGCGGCGAGCGCGCGCCGGGTCTGCGGCTCGGGCAGGCCGCAATATTGGATGGCCTGGTCGCGCAGGCAGTGCCCCTCCTCCAGGAGGAGCAGGCGCTCGCGCGACAGCCTGGCGCGCGGATCGGTCTCGCGGGCCCAGGCCCCTGCGTCCGACGCCGCGACCGCGACGAGGAACGGGTCGTCGCGCAAGGGCAGGGTCTCGAGATCGGGCCCGACCGGCAGCGCCGCCACGACCGCGTCGAGGTCGCCCCGTCGCAATTCGTCGAGGAGCGCCGCGGTCTGGCTCTCGCGGATCTGGAGGTCGAGGGCCGGATGACGCTCGCCCACGGCCCGCAGCAGGACCGGCAGGAGATAGGGCGCCACCGACGGGATGAGGCCGAGCCGCACGGAGCCTGCGAGCAGGCCCGCCCCGGCGCGGGCCGCGTCCTCCAGGTCGCGCACGGCGGCGAGAATCGCCTCGGCGCGGGCCGCCGCGACCTCCCCCGCCGGGGTCAGGGCCACCGCCCCGGCCCGCCGCTCGACGAGGGCCACGCCGAGATCCCGCTCGAGGTCCCGGATCTGCATCGAGAGGGCGGGCTGCGTGACCGCGCAGAGCCGCGCGGCCCGGCCGAAATGGCGGGTGCGGGCGAGCGCCTCCAGATAGCGCAGCTGGCGCAGCGAGACCGCCATGGCGATCAGATTATCTGATCGAGAGCCGCAGACAATCCGATTGGACCTGATCGGCGCTTAAGGCCATGGTTGCGGCGCGCAAAGGAGACCGCGATGTCCACGACCATGACCACCACGGCGGGCGCGCCGATCGCCGACAACCAGAACAGCCTCCAGGCCGGCCCGCGCGGGCCGCTGCTCCTGCAGGACTATCAGCTCGTCGAGAAGCTCGCGCACCAGAACCGCGAGCGCATCCCCGAGCGCGTGGTCCATGCCAAGGGCTCGGGCGCCTATGGCACGCTCACCGTCACGGGGGACGTGACGCGCTACACCAAGGCCCGGTTCCTGTCTCAGATCGGCAAGGAGACCGAGGTGTTCCTGCGCTTCTCGACGGTGGCGGGCGAGCGCGGCGCGGCGGATGCCGAGCGCGACGTGCGCGGCTTCGCGCTGAAGGCCTACACGGAGGAGGGCAACTGGGACCTGGTGGGCAACAACACCCCCGTCTTCTTCGTGCGCGATCCCCTGAAGTTCCCCGACTTCATCCGCACCCAGAAGCGCCATCCCGCGACGAACCTGCGCTCGCCCACCGCCATGTGGGACTTCTGGTCGCTGTCGCCTGAGAGCCTGCACCAGGTCACGATCCTGTTCTCGGACCGCGGCCTGCCCCAGGGCTACCGCTTCATGAACGGCTACGGCTCGCACGCCTACTCGTTCCTCAACGAGGCCGGCGAGCGCCACTGGGTGAAGTTCCACTTCAAGTCGCTGCAGGGCATCCGGACCTGGACCAACCAGGAGGGCAACGCCGTCATCGCGGGTGACCGCGAGAGCGCGCAGCGCGACCTCTACCACGCCATCGAGGCCGGCGACTTCCCCCGCTGGCGCTTCTGCGTCCAGGTCATGACGGAGGCCGAGGCCGCCACGACCCCCTACGATCCCTTCGACGTCACGAAGGTCTGGCCGCACGCCGAATTCCCGCTGATCGAGGTCGGCATCCTGGAGCTCAACCGCAACGCCCGGCACTATCATGCCGAGGTGGAGCAGGCCTCGTTCTCCCCTTCCAACATCGTGCCGGGCATCGGCTTCTCGCCCGACCGCATGCTCCAGGGCCGGATCTTCGCCTATGCGGACGCCCATCGCTACCGGGTCGGCACCCATTACGAGAGCCTGCCCGTCAACCGCCCGCGCTGCCCGGTGCGCCACCACCACGCCGACGGCGCGATGCTGGCCGAGGTGCCCGAGCGCGGCGATGCATGGTACGAGCCCAGCTCGTTCGGCGGCCTGGTGCAGGACCGGCGCTTCGCCGAGCCGGCGCTCGCGCTGTCGGGCGCGGCCGACCGCTACGACCACCGCGCCGGCAACGACGACCACGGCCAGGCCGGCGCCCTCTTCCGCCTGATGACGGGGGAGCAGCAGGAGCGGCTCATGGACAATATCGCGGCGGCGATGGCGGGCGTGCCCGAGGCGATCGTGAAGCGCCAGGTCGTCCACTTCTACCTCGCCGACAAGACCTACGGCCTGGGCGTCGCCAGGCGCATGGGCCTCTCGCCGGAGGCGGCGATCACGCAGGCGGCCGAGTAGCGCCGGCCAGCGTCCAGCAAGGAAAAGGGCCGCCTCGCGGCGGCCCTGCCTCGACGTTCCTGAAGGATGGCCCGGCTCCGCGAACCCCGGGGGGCTTGGGGGGCTGACTGTCCGGTGCAAGCGGCGCCGGGCCGTCGAGGCATGTCGGGATCTCTACCGACGCGGTGCGGCCCCCTGATGGCGCCCTCGGGGCGAAACTGTGATGGCCCGCGCAAGGCGCCCGGGCTCCCGCGGGCCACGCTTGCGCCCCCGGACGACCGACCCCATCATGGAACCAGCGGCCGCCGGCGCGGCCATGGAGGCATGATGAACGAGGGCGAGATCGTGGAGCCCATGCGCGGCGGGGGGCAGGGGGTCATTCCCTTTCCCGGCGCCGCGCCGAGACAGGTCACCTTCAACCGGGAGGAGCTGACGGCGATTCTCGACGTCTATGGCCGCAAGGTCGCGGAGGGCGAGTGGCGCGACTACGCCATCGCGTTCTCCCGCGACAAGGCGGTGTTCAAGATCTATCGCCGCGCCTCCGAAGTGCCCCTCTACCAGATCGAGAAGGACCCGCTCCTGGCCCGGCGCCAGGGCGCCTACAGCGTGGTGGCGCCGTCGGGCCTCGTGCTCAAGCGCGGCGGCGACCTGCGCCGTGTCCTGGGGGTGCTGGAGAAGCGGCTCAAGCTCGTGGAATAGGGCGGGCGCGATCGCGCGCCCGCCAAGCCCCGCGGCTACTTCTTCTGGCCCGTGCCGCCCGTGCGCTCGGCGCCCTTGCCGGACACGAAGGCGACCTCCACGCCCTTGGCTACCATCCCGGCGAGCTCCTCCACGTCCCAGTTGGTGAGCCGCACGCAGCCGTGCGAGGCGGTCTTGCCGATGGTCGCCGGGTCGGGGCTGCCGTGGATGCCGTAGGTGTCCTTCGAGAGGTCGATCCACACCGTGCCCACGGGATTGTTGGGCCCGGGCTTGATCGTGAAGGCCTTCTTGGCCTCCACGCCCTTGAACTGGTACTTGTCCGGCCGGTAGGTATAGGTCGGGTTGCGGGCCACCGCGGTCACCTGGTGGGTGCCCTCGGGGGTCGGGGTGTCCTCGCTGCCGATGGTGGCGGGGTAGTAGGCGACGAGCGAGCCGTCCTCGCCGTAGGCGCGCAGGGCCTTGGCCGTCTTGTCGACCTCGATGCGCTTCACCTTCGTGTCGGATTTCGGCGCGGCCACCTCGGCGACGAGGATCTTGGTGCCCGCCTTGTCGAAGGGCTTGCCCGGGTTGAGCGCCTCGAGCAGGTCCTCATCCATGTGGAAGCGCTCGGCGAGCATCTCCTTGGCGCTCATGAAGCCGAGCCGGTCGAGCCCCGCCTGCTCCTCCATCTTGTCGGGGATCTCCTTCGTGAAGGGCCCCTTCGCGTCCTCGTCGGTGATCGTGTACTCCTTGAGCGCGGGCGCGCCGTCGGCGGCGGTCAGCTTGGCGAAAGCCTCCGGGTCGAGCTCGCCGTCCGCCTTGAGGCCGTTCGCCTCCTCGAAGGCCTCCAGGGCCTGGCGGACGTTCTCGCCCATGCGCCCGTCGATGACGCCGGGGGAGAAGCGGGAGCGGTCGAGGAGCACCTGCGCCCGGATCACCGCGGGGCTGACGCCCCTCACCGCCTTGGCGGTGGGCTCGGCGCCGTTGACGGCCTCCAGCGACAGGCCTTGCGCCCGCGCGGCGGCGGCGCCGAGCAGGAGGGCGCCGGCCGCGAGGCCGGCCATGAGAATGCGACGCTCCATACCGATCGATCTCCTGGGGGCGGCGCGATGACGCCGCCTCCAGGGGTAAAGCCCGCAAGGGCGCGCGGGTTTCCCGACGCGCGTCCCGGCCGCCTCAGAACCGGTAGGAGACGTTGCCCATCGCCTGGTGGCGCCGGCTGCCGCCCTCGCCGAAGGCGCCGCGATACTCGACGCCGAGCGCCAGCGCCTCGGTCAGCGAGCCCTGGAGGCCCGCCCCGACCACGAGGCCGGGGCTGCGCGGATCGGAGAGCGCGACCGCGAAGGGCAGGGCCGTGTTGTTGACCAGCCGCAGGTCCAGCGTGTCGCCCGACTGGGCGAAATAGGTCTCGTAGCCGATCGTGGCGAAGGCGCTGAGCGCCCGCGTCCCGGCGCGCAGGAGGTCGACTCCCGCCCGCAGCTCCGCGGCGCCCGAGAGCGTGCCGACGCGCCGCGACTCGACCGCGACGGGCGCGACCACGCCCCGCTCCTCGAAGCCGTCCAGGTTGGCGCCGATCCAGGCGAGGCGCGCCCGCGGCGAGAGGCTCACGCCGCCGAAGCCGAACGTCATGCCGGCCTCGGCCGCGACGCTGCCCGTGATCGCGGAGGTCTGGGAGCGGTTGAGCAGCGGCCCGACGGTGCCGCGCTCCACGTCCGAGAAGCTGACGAGCCCAGCGCCGGCGCCGAGCTTGGCGTAGAACGGTCCCCCCGCCCAGCCCGCGACCGCGTCGGCGTTGAAGGCCGTGGCGTCCGTCTCGATGCCGCCGACCTTGGCGTTGCCCGTGGTGGCCGAGGCGTTGAGGCCGATGGTCCAGGCGGGCGAGAGCGCGCGGGTCATGCCGAGCGCCACGCCCGCGTGATCCCAGGAATAGCCCGGCCGGTTGGCGCCGGCATCCACCCGCGCCGAGGCGCCCACGAGGGAGACCGTGCCCTCGCTCGGCCGGCCCGCGACGA
>DASPJU010000676.1:0-2326 GCA_035628475.1 Salinarimonas sp.
GCTTGTGCGGGCAGAGTTCGCCGCGCACGTAGCCCCACGGCTTGGCGATGCACCCGGCGGCGGTGCACACGTCGCAGATGCGCTGCCCCTTCTCGCGGCGCCGCTGGCAGCACTGGCAGTTCTGGCGGAACGGGAAGGTCATCGCCTGCTCCGATCAAAACGGCAGGATGTCATCCGGGTCCTCGCTCGGCGCCGGCTTCAGCGGCTCCACCGGTTTCGCGTCCTGCTTCACCCGTTTGATCCGGTGCGTCGGCTGGCGGTTCTCCGGCGTGGCGTACTTGTTCTCCTGCAGGAAGATCCTCTCCCCGCCCTTGAGCTCCACGCCCGGCTTGATGGTGCCGCTCAACCCCTTGCCGCTCTTCGCGGGCCACAGGGAGCCGACTTCCTCGAATTCGTCCTGTCCGTTGCTCATGACTTCCTCCTCACAGGCCCATCTCCCAGTTGCCGTGGTCCTCGGAGTCCTTGCGGCTGCGTATGCACTTCGGGCAAGTCTCCCGTTTGTGGGTCGTCCCCAGGTACTCGCGGATCGCATCCGCCTCCTTCGAGAAGCACCCGACCCACGTATCGAGTGCTAGTTGCAGGAGTTGCCTGCCCCTCTCGGCGTCCGTCACAGTGCCCACCTCATCTGCCCGTTCTCGGCGAGCCGCTTCCTGGCCAGCTCGGCATATGCTGGGTTCAGCTCGCACCCGACGAATCGCCGCTTGTACGAGAGCGCGACCTGCGCCGTGGTCCCGGACCCCGTGAATGGGTCGAGCACTAGGTCGCCCTCTCGCGAGCCGGCGAGGATGCACGGCTCGATGAGCTTCGGCGGGTACGTGGCGAAGTGCGCCCCGTCGTACGGCGACGTAGCGACGCGCCAGACGGAGCGCCGGTTGCGAAACGGGGACCCTTCGTTGGCGCCGAGTTTGGACGTGCTCGACGTGTGACCGAGAACTGCAGCCTTGATCTGTCCGGTCAGCCTTGCGTCGCCCGCAGGCTGAAGCGCCCGCTCCTGAATCGCCTCCGCGTCGTAGAAGTACCGCTCCGACTTCGCGAGCAGGAAGATGTACTCGTGCGCCTTCGTCGGCCGGTCGGTCACCGACTCGGGCATGGGGTTCGGCTTCGACCAGATGATGTCCGAACGCAGGTACCAGCCGTCAGCCTGTAGCGCGAAGGCAACGCGCCATGGGATGCCCACAAGTTGCTTTCCGGCGAGCCCCGGGTCGAACTCACGCGGCTCGAACTTCTGGAATCCGATGTTTTGGAGATCGCCGTTCGGGCCAAGCGTGCTCTTGCCGGCGCCGCCGCTGCCTTTCGTCTTGCTCGCGTACGAGTCACCCAGGTTTAGCCACAGCGTTCCGTCGTCGCGGAGCACCCGCCTGACATCGCGGAACACGCCGACCATCTCGGCGACGTACTCCTCGGGCGTCTGCTCCAGACCGAGCTGTCCATCGACGCCGTAGTCCCGGAGACCCCAGTACGGGGGCGACGTGACGCACGTCTGGACCGAGCACTCGGGCAGCGTGCGGAGGATCTCGCGGCAGTCGCCGACGTGGATTTGCCAGTCGCTCAAACGCCACCCTTCCTGCGGTCGCCCGCGCGCCGCTCCGAGCCGTCCCAGTTCGTTGGCTTCAGCTGCTCGGCCTGCCACTCCTCGCGTGCCGCGCGCTCCCTCTCCGCCCGCCAGCGCGGCAGGCACTTCGGGCACCGCACGAGCTCGTCCTCGCGGAGGGGTTGATCCCCGCGTAGAACTCGCAGGGCATCGAGGCGCTCTTTCATCGCCCACACGTCCGGCGACGGCTCGGTGGCCGCGCCGCACGCCCCGCAGGGCACGCTACGACTCATCGCCGCCTCCGGGCACAAGTGCGAGGGCGAAGGACACCGGGCCTGCCCCTGTACGCTCATTAGCTGGCGCTGGTGCCCGCTTCGGTGCCTCGGTGGCCGGCGCCACCAGCCCGAGCTCCTCGGCGTGCCCTGCATCGAATGCCACGTACTCGCGCGTTGCCTGCTCCAGGTACTTCGGAAAGTTCGAGGGCCGCAGGAACGTTTCCGGCGTTACGTGCTCGTCCATCTTTTCGTCTCCGAGCCACTTCTTCGGGCCGAGCGTCTTGCTCCACACCACGACCTTCCACTCGTTCATCGAGTGGCCGTCCGCGATGAGCCGCTTAAAGCTCTTCACCCTGCCCTCGGTCACGGAGAGGCGGCGGCCGGACTTCTCCGACATGTACGCCAGCGCCTCCGCCGCGAACGCGCGCGCCTCGCGGGTGGCCTTGGCGGCGGCGGACTCGGTGCGCTCCACCGCCTTCACCACCATGCCGTCCGGGCTCGCCGTGCTGCCCGAAAGAAC
>DASPJU010000677.1:0-7200 GCA_035628475.1 Salinarimonas sp.
CGGCCGGAGGCGGCTTGTCCGCCGGAGGGGAAGGGGATCCAGCGTCACGACCTTGCGCCGCAGGCGCGCTCTTTGGCCCGTGCAGGGCCCCTTGGCGGGGGCCAAAGCGTCGCCGCGCGACGACATCGCCTGCGCTGGATCCCCTTCCCGTGCGCTGCCTTCGGCAGCTCCGGCCGGGGATGACACCGAGCGGGACCTCGCTCGGCTGGTGGCTTCAGCTCCCCCGGCCCATCCGCGACGCGGCGCGGGCGACGGCGTCGGCCCAGACCCGCGAGGCCCGGCTGATGCCCTGGAGCCCCTGCTCGATGCCGGCCCGGGCGAGATCGGCCTGGGCGGCCGCGAGCTCGGACGGCGTCCGGGCGCGGAGCACGCGCTCCATGGCCTCGGCCGCGGGACCGCGATCGAGCTCGATGCCCGCGCGAAACGCCTCGCCCATGCCCCGGGCGAGCTCGCTCATCGCCTCGCCGACCCCGCCGCCCGGCGCGGCGGAGGGCTCGACGGCCGCCCCCTCGCCGGGCGCGGCGCCGATCCAGGCCTCGGGGCTCGCCTCGGTCGGGACGGGAGCGGCCTCGGGCGGGGCCTCGCCCGCCGCGTGGAGCTTGAACTGGACGGTCTTCTTGCTCATGGGGCGACCTCTGATGGCAGGGACCGGTTCACGCGGCCTGGCGCTCGGCATGGAAGGCGGCGACGGCCTCGGCCAGCGCGGCGATCTCGCGGGCGGCCTCGCCGCGCGGCTGCGTCTCGGGGACGGAGAGCCCTTGCGCCGCGCTCTCGGCATAGACCACGCGCTGGCCAAGCGGCGCGGGGAGCACCGGCAGGGCGAACTGGTCGAGGATCGCGGCCACGTCCCGGCCGATCGCGGTGCGCCCGATCCGGCGGTTGATCACGAAGGCCGCCTTGAGGCCGGGCTTGTAGGCTTGAGCCTCGCGCACGAGCTGGACGATGTCGGCGGCGGCCCAGACATCGTAGGGCGAGGGCTGGACGGGGATCAGCACCACGTCGGAGGCCAGGATCGCCGAGCGGGCGAGGTCGTTGACGCGGGGCGCCCCGTCGATCACCACGGCCTCGTAGTCGCGGGCCAGCGCCGGCATGTCGCGGTGGAGGCTGGGCTTGGCCATCCCGATCACCGGGAAGAGGGGCTCCGCCTCGCGCGCCGCGGACCAGGCCAGCGACGAGCCCTGCGGGTCGGCGTCCACGAGGAGCGCGCGGCGCCCGGCGCGCGCCCAATGCGCCGCGACGTTCACCGCGATGGTGGTCTTGCCCACCCCGCCCTTCTGGTTCAGCACCCCGACGATCATGGGCGGCCTTCCCCCGAATCCCTGCCTCAATAGCCGAGCGCGCGGGTCTTGGCGACCCGGCTTTTCGGGGAGGGGCCTCGCGCCGGCCGGCCCGCGTCGTCAGGCGCCGGGCCCGTCGGGAGGGCGGCCGCGGGGTCTTGGAACGCGCGAGGGGCCGCGCACCGGGGTCGGCGCGGCCCCTCGTCCCCGCCCGCCCGGGAGGAGGACCGGGCGGGCGAAGCGGCATGGGAGGGCTCAGCTCGGCATCAGCACCGTGTCGACCACGTGGATGACGCCGTTCGACTGGATCACGTCCGGGATCGTGATCATGGAGGAGCGGCCCTTGGTGTCGGTCAGGCGCAGGCCGCCCTTGACCTGGCGCACGACGAGGCCGTCGCCCTCGACGGTGGTGAGCTCGAGGCGGCCGCCCCCGGCCTTCACCTGGGCCATCAGGTCGGCGGCCGTGAGGCGGCCCGGCACCACGTGATAGGTGAGGATCTGGGTGAGCTGACCCCGGCTGGCGGGCTGCACGAGGCCCTCGACCGTGCCCTTGGGCAGCTTGCCGAACGCCTTGTCGGTGGGCGCGAAGACCGTGAAGGGGCCGGCGCTCGCCAGGGTGTCGACCAGGCCCGCGGCCTTGACGGCAGCGACGAGCGTGGTGTGGTCCTTCGAGTTGACGGCGTTCTCGACGATGTTCTTGTTGGAGAACATCGGCGCGCCGCCGACGGTCTTCACCGTCTGGGCCTGGGCGACGCCGGCGGCCAGCGCGAGGGCGAGCCCGAGGCCGATGAGGCGGGTTGATTTCGTCATGGTTCTCTCCCGAGTCGAGGTGACGTTACGTCAGCCTTCAGGGCGGTTACCCGTCGGCCGGGACCGCGGATGCGGCCGGGAGAGAATTTTTTCGGGGCGGCGCCGAACGGGCCGCGCGGGGACCTATTTCTCGGCGAGCGCCATGTCCGACAGGGTCTCCAGGAAGCGCTGGACGCGCCGGGCGTTGCTGCCCAGGTCGTGCGGGCCGACCCGCGAGGCGGAGCGCACGTCGACCCGCGAGCCGTCGGGCAGCGGGCGCACCCGCACGGTCACGTCCTCGGGCAGGCGCAGGACGAGGGTGCGGTCGACCGCGTCGAAGCGGCCGTCGCCCATGCGCCCCCCAGGCGGCGACTGGTCGAGAACCCGCCAACCCCGCCGCTCGGCCGCCTTGAGGGCGAGGTCGAGGGCCTCGGCGGGCGGGCGATCCAGGGTCAGGGAGGCGATGCGGGGATAGGCCCGGCGCTGCTGCGTGCGCTTGGCGGGCGCGGGGTCGGGCGGCACGAGGCCGCCGCGCGCCGCCAGGGCCGCCCGCGAGCGCGAGAAGGCCGGGGGATCGGCGACGTCCGTGGTCACGTCCGTGATCGGCGGCAGGAGCGCGGCGCGCGCGACGTAGAAGCCCGGGATCCCGAGCACGACCGCCGCGAGGAGCAGCCCGAACAGGGCGCTGCCCAGCCCCCGCCGGCCCTCGGTCCAGATCCGCAGCAGGCCCACCAGGGCCAGAACCGCCGCCGCGACCGCGACCGCGAGCCCCGCCACGAGGGTGACGACCCCCGGCAGGAGCTCGATGCGCCCGAAGCGCAGGAGGCCCGTGGCGATGGCCGCGACCGCCGCCGCGAACCAGCCGAGCCGGGTCGACCACACAGCGGCACGGGAGACCGGTTCCTCGAGGATCAGGCGGCGCATCGGCGGATCGGGAGCTTTCGCTTGGGAGGCGGGCCGGGGACGAACGCCCGCCGCGCTTAACAGTTCGCGCGCCGCGCGTCACGCGGTCCGTGGCGATCCCGAGGCGTGGGCCCCCTCACGCCGTGGGCAGGCGATAGTCGCGGAACCGCTCCCGCAGGGCGGTCTTCTGGATCTTGCCCGTGGCGGTGTGGGGGATCTCCTCCACGACGACCACGTCGTCGGGCATCCACCACTTAGCGACGCGCCCCGCCAGGTGGGCGAGCACGCCCTCCCGGGTCGGCGCGCGGCCGGGCTTGGCGACCACGACCAGGAGGGGGCGCTCGTCCCATTTGGGATGGGCGATCCCGATCACCGCGGCCTCCGCCACGTCCGGGTGGCCGACGGCGAGGTTCTCCAGCTCGATGGAGGAGATCCACTCGCCGCCGGACTTGATCACGTCCTTGGAGCGGTCGACCACCTGCAGGTTGCCGGTGGGGTCGATGGTGGCGACGTCGCCCGTGTCGAAAAAGCCGTCCGCGTCGAGGATCGCCCCGCCCTCGCCCTTGAAATAGGAGGCCGCGACCGAGGGCCCGCGCACCTTCAGGCGCCCGAAGGTGGTCCCGTCCCAGGGCAGGTCGGATCCGGAATCGTCGACGATGCGCATCTCCACCGTGAAGGGCGCGTGGCCCGCCCGGGCCTTGATGTCGAGCCAGGCCTCCGGGTCGGCGCCCGCGTGCTCGGGCTTGAGGGAGCAGACGGACCCCAGGGGCGACATCTCGGTCATGCCCCAGGCATGCATCACCTCGACGCCGTAGCGGTCCCGGAAGGTCGCTGTCATGGCCCGGGGACAGGCCGATCCCCCGATCACCACCCGCCGCAGGTGCGGCAGCTCCGCGCCCGTGGCCTCGAGGTGCTGGAGGAGCGCGAGCCAGACGGTGGGCACCGCGGCCGTGATGGTGACCCGCTCGCGATCGAGGAGCTCGTGGACCGAGGCGCCGTCGAGCTTCGGCCCGGGCAGCACGAGGGCGGCGCCGGCCATGGGCGCCGAGAAGGCGAAGGACCAGCCGTTGGCGTGGAAGAGCGGCACGACGGGCATGGCCACGTCCCGCGAGGCGAGCCCCAGCATGTCGGGAGCGATCGCGGCCATGGAATGGAGGATGTTGGAGCGGTGGGAATAGACCACGCCCTTGGGCATGCCCGTGGTGCCCGAGGTGTAGCACATGCCCGCCGCCGCTCCCTCCTCCACGGGCACCCAGGCGAAGTCCGGGTCGCCCTCCGCGAGCCAGTCCTCGTAGGCGACGGCCCCGGGCAGGCTCGTGTCGGGCATGTGGGCGGCGTCGGTGAGCACCACGTAGCGCTCGATGGACGCCAGCCGCGGCGCCAGGCGCTCCGCGAGGGGCACGAAGGTGAGGTCGAGGAAGATGAGCCGGTCCTCGGCATGGTTGACGATGTAGGCGATCTGGTCGTCGAACAGGCGCGGGTTGACCGTGTGGTAGACGGCGCCCGCGCCCGTGATGCCGTACCAGGCCTCGAGATGGCGCCAGGTGTTCCAGGCCAGCGTCGCGACCCTGTCGCCGGGGCGGATGCCGGCGCGCGCCAGGCGCCCGGCCAGCCGCAGGGCCCGGGCGCGGATCTCGCCGTAGGTGGTGCGGTGGATCGGTCCCTCCACGGAACGCGAGACCACGGGGCGCGCCCCGTGCTGGATCGCGGCGTGATCGATGACGCGATGGACGCGCAGCGGCCAATCCTGCATCAGGCCCATCATCGGCGTTCCTCCGGGTCGCGGCCGCCTCTGGCGGGGGCCTGCCGGGGCCAGGATGGAACCGGGCGCGATCCCCGGCAAGGGGCGGGACGGGGCAGACAGGAAGATGGTTCTTATGTAAACTATCTCGATGACCCGAGCCGTCACGCAAGCCGCGCCCCCTCCCGCGACCCCCGCCGCCTCCCGGACCCCGCCCGCCGGATCCGAGGCCGTCGACCCGCTGCGGGTCTGGTTCCGCTTCATCCGCCTCCAGCACCGCCTCACGGCGGCGATCGGGGCGGAGCTGAAGGAGATCGGCCTGTCGATCCCGCAATTCGACCTGCTCTCGACGCTCACCGAGCGCGAGGGCTCGACGCAGCAGGAGCTCGCCGAGCGGCTCTACGTCACCAAGGGCAACGTGTCGGGCCTGGTCGACCGCCTCGTCGAGGCGGGGCTGGTGGAGCGGCGCCCGATCCCCGGCGACCGCCGGTCCCACGCCCTCCACCTCACGTCCCGCGGGCGGGAGCTGGCCGAGCGGGGCATCGCGGCCCAGCGCGCCTTCGTGGCCCGCACGCTGGGGCGCCTGCCGCCGGGCGACGTGGCGGAGCTCGACCGCATCGTGCTCGCCTGGCGCGACGAGGCGCGGGCCGCGGCCGGGGGCGCCCGCTGATGTTCGAGGCGGTCGCCTTCGCCGGCGGCGGCAACCGATGCTACTGGCACGCGGGCTTCTGGGACGCCGCGGCCGCGGGCCTCGGGCTGCGCCCCCGCCGGGTGGTGGGGGTGAGCGCGGGGGCCTGGGCCGCCTGCTGCGCGCTGCTGGGGGAGGGGCGGCGGGCGGCGGAGCTCGTGGCCGACGGCTGCGGGCAGGGCGCGCCGAACGTCGCCTGGGGCGCCTGGCGGCGGGGCGAGCCGCTCTTCCCGGTGGCCGGCATGTACCGGATCCTCATGGAGACGATCCTGGACGAGGCGGCCTTCGCGCGCCTGGCCACCGGCCCCGAGATCCTCGTCGCGGTCGCGCGCAAGCCGCGCCTGCTGCCGCTCTCCCTCGCCATCCCGATCGGGATCGCCGCCTACCAGCTGGAGAAGAAGCTGCACGGGCCGGTCCATCCCCGCGGGGGGCGGGCCCTGGGGTTCCGGGCCGACATGGTGCGGGTGGGGGAGCTGGCGGGGCCGGCGGAGCTCGTCGACGCCCTCATGGCGAGCGCCAGCGTGCCGCCCTTCATGCCGGTCGGGCGCGTCGGCGGGCTCGCGGCCCTCGACGGCGGCCTCGTCGACAACGTCCCCGTGGAGCCGCTGGGCGAGATCGAGGCGGCGGGCGGGCGCACCCTCGTCCTGCTCACCCGGCGCTACCGCGCCGTGCCCGCGATTCGAGGGCGGACCTACGTCCAGCCCTCCCGGCCGATTCCCGTCGGCCAGTTCGACATCACCAACCCGGCCGGCGTCAGGGCCGCCTACGAGCTGGGTCACGAGGACGGCGAGCGCTTCGCCCGGACGGGGGCGACCCAGGCCTGACGCGCCCGGCGAGGCCTGGTGGCCCGGCCGGCCGGCGGGCGCAAAAAGATGTTTTTCGTTAACGGCTTGTGAAGGATTTCAGGGGGTGCGCCACCCCGCCCGCCAGGTGACGTTAGGGCCAAGTTGCAGTTCTGCAACATCGCCTTGAAAAGACCCGAAATGGGGCGATCCAGGGGCGAAGTCCGGTTGATCCCGCCCCCGGCCTCGATAATGGTGATCCTGCGACGGGGGCACCCCAGTCGTGGTTCGGTTCGCTGCACGGGACACCCGGCGAGCGGGCCGCAATCGGGGAAAGGATCACGGTTTTGCGGTCGTCGTGGCTGCGGGTCGTAAAACCAGCCCCCTTGGGTCTTGAACACTTTGGAGGTCACCAAATGAAGCTCGTGAAGAGCCTTCTGCTCGGTTCCGCCGCCGGTCTGATGGCGGTCGCCGGGGCTCAGGCCGCCGATCTTCCGGTTCGGAAGGCGGCGCCTGTCGTCGATTACGTTCGCGTCTGCTCGGCCTACGGCACCGGCTTCTTCTTCATCCCCGGCACCGAGACCTGCCTGCGCATCTCGGGTCGCGTCCGCGCCGAGTACACCGTCGGCGAGACGTTCCGCCGCGGTCAGGAGGGCGCTTTCGGCTGGCGCGCTCGCGGCCAGGTGAACCTGGACGCCCGTACGCAGACCGCCTACGGCACCCTGCGCACGTTCATCCGCTACGAGATGACCCGCAACGTCGGGTCCTACTACGGCAACCTGTTCCCGGTGAACTCCACCGGCACGACCAGCGGCGTCACCGTCGACCTGAACAAGGCCTTCATCCAGTTCGCCGGCATCACCGCCGGTCGCGCGACCTCGTTCTTCGACTTCTACGCCGGCGCGATCATCTGGCGCTCGGGCTTCCACGGCTCGGACACCTACGGCGTCGACCCGATCGTCCTCGCCTACACCGCGACGTTCGGCTCGGGCTTCTCGGCCACGATCTCGCTCGAGGATC
>DASPJU010000678.1:0-7984 GCA_035628475.1 Salinarimonas sp.
CCAGATCGCCGATCCCGTCGCCGTTCGAGTCCTGGAACGAGCGCGGATAGACCTGGTAGACGATCCCCCGCTTCCACCACGCCACGTCATGCATCGGGCCGCCCCCCGCCGGAATGCCGGGTAGGACGTACGGACGCGCGAAGGGTTCCCCCGGGCGTCAACCGTCCGTTCAACCTTGGCTGCGACGTTGGGTCATCGGCTCGCCTCTGGAAGACCCCTCGATGACCGTCCGCGCCCTCGGCATTCTCGTCTGCGCCTGCGTGGCCGCGCTCCTGGCGGGGATCCTCGCCATGAACTTCGAGCGCGAGCGCGTGGCGCTGCGCCACGCGGCGGCGATCCAGGACAGCGCGCGCCTGCGGGCGCTGGTCGGCGAGGCCAGCGCACAGCTCTCCCGGGAGCGCATGCTGTCCGAGGTGGCCCTGACCCTGCGCGAGCCCGTCACCCCCGCCCTGCGGGCCCTCATCGACGAGCAGCGCCCCCGCGTCGACGCCGCCGCCGGCTCCCTGCGCGCGGCGGTCGCGGCGTCCGGGCACCTGGCCGGGCGGGACGCCTTCGCGGCCGAGCTCGACCGGCTGATCGGCGCGCTCGCGACGCTGCGCGGCGAGGTCGACGCGGAGGCTCCCAAGACCGCCTTCCGCCGCAGCAAGGAGCGCGCGCGCCTCATCGCGCCGGAGCTCGCGGTGCTGACGCGGGCGCTGTTCGACCTGGGCGCCCTGGCCGAGGTGCGCGAGGCCATCGTCCCCTCGCGCGTCGTCCACGGCCTCGCGATCCAGCGCCTGGGCTGGGAGATGCGCGAATATGCGAGCCGGGACCAGACCTTCTTCCTCGTGGCGAGCGCCATGCGCGCGCCCATGGACGTGGTCACCGTCCAGGACGCGGAGGCCCGCTTCGAGCGCGCCGCCGAGGCCTGGAACTCGGCGGCCCTGCACCTGAAGCATTCCGAGGCCACCGCCGGCCAGCGCGCCATCGGCGCCGTGCTGCAGGAGCAGCTCTTCGGGCGCTACAGGACGCTGCGCGGGGAGATGCTGGAGGCCTCCGCGACGGGCTCCTTCCCGCAGGGGTTCGATGCCTTCCTGGCGGAGTCGGCGCGCCTGCTGCAGCCCGCGATCGCGCTCTCCGAGGCGGGCGCGGCCGAGGCGGTGGCGGCGGCCGCCGATCTCGCCGAGGCGGCGCGGACCCGCATGGTGGCGCTGATGGTGGCCGGCATCCTGGCGCTCGCCTGCATGGGCGGCCTCACCTGGTTCGTCATCGCGCGCGTCTCGCGCCGGCTCGAGACGATGACGGGCCTCCTCCAGCGCCTGGCGCAGGGCGACCTCACGGTGGACGCGCGCGCCTGCGGCGGCCGCGACGAGATCGGCCGGATGGCGGCCGCGCTCGCCGTGTTCAAGCGCAACGCCGAGGAGGTCGAGCGTCTGCGCCAGGACGGCACCACGGCGGCCCGCGAGGCCGAGGAGCGCCGCCGCGCCACGCTCGCCGAGATCGCCGATTCCCTGGAACGCGAGGTCGACGGAGCCGCGGCCATCGTCGCGGGGGCCGCCGGACGCGCCCAGGCCGCCACGGCGGCGCTCGCGGCCTCGATCCAGGGCACGGCCGCAGCCTCCGTCTCGGCCGCGGCGGGCGCCACGCAGGGCGTCGCGGGCATGCAGGCGGTCGCGGCTTCGACGGACGAGCTCGCCCGCTCCTTCGCGGACGTGGCCGACCGGGTGCGCCGCTCGGCCGGCATGGCCCGCGAGGCGGCCCGGACCGCCGCCCGCACCAACGGCGCGGTCGGCGAGCTCGCGGAGTCGGCCCGGCGCATCGACGGGGTCGTGCGCCTCATCGCCGAGATCGCCGAGCAGACGAACCTGCTCGCGCTCAACGCCACCATCGAGGCGGCCCGCGCCGGCGAGGCGGGGCGCGGCTTCGCGGTGGTGGCCGCCGAGGTCAAGGGGCTCGCCGACCAGACCGCCCGGGCGACCGCCGACATCTCGGCCCAGATCGCCGCCATGCAGGCCTCCACCCACGCCGCCGTCGAGGCGGTGGGGACGATCGGCGCGGCGGTGGGCGAGATCGACACGATCTCGGGCGCCATCGCGGCCGCCGTGGAGAGCCAGTCGGACGTGACCCGCCACATCGCCCGCACCGTCACGGAGGCGGCGGGCGGCACCCGGGCGGTGGCCTCCCACATCGCCGGGGTGCGCGAGAGCGCCGGCGCGGCCAACGGGGCGACCGCCGACGCCGTGGCCGCCGTGGGCCATATCCGCGAGGAGGCCGACCGCCTGTCCGGCCGCGTCGCCCGCTTCGTGGCGTCGCTTCGCGCGGCCTAACGTCCGGCGAAGCTTGGCAATTCTCCCCCGGGCTTTGGTGCAGCGCGAGACGACCGTCTCCCGTTGCGGCACGACTTTGGTATGATGCGCCCAATCAAGAATCAGGGAGATTCGTCATGACGTCCCGGCTCCTGCCGCAGCCGTCGCACGATTTGGATCATGACGTGCTCACCGGCGAGGTGCAGACCGCGCTGGCGGCGCTGGCCGACATCGAGACACGCTTCGCCATCGACCAGGAGCGGCTCGACCGTTGGACGGGGCCGGCGGCCGTGAAGGCGCGCCTCATGGAAGACCTCCAGCGCCGGCGCCAGGCCGAGCGCGGCGCCCTCATGCAGCGCCTCGCCGACCTGCAGGCCACCATGCGCCGGGTTCTCGGGACGCCGCGGCTCGCCCAGCTGCACTGAGCGGGCGCGGCCGCCGCCTCAACGCACCTCGATCTGGGCCCTGATCCGCTCGAACGTGGCGCGGCTGAGGATCTTCTTGCGCATCAGGTCCTCGGGCGCCGCGTAGGGCCGCCCGTTCACGATGGCGCGGCCGATGCGGCCGCCGCCATCCAGATTGTTGAGCGCCTCGATCGATCCCGTGTTGAGATCCACGCGCGCGCCGCTCGCCGAGGAACGCGCCGGCTCGTCGGCCGGTGCCGGGCGGGCCGCCACCTGCATCCGCTCGGGGGCGGGCGCCGGAGCCGGGGGCGGAGCCGCGACGGGCGCCTCCACGGCTCGAGGCGCCGGGGGCGGAGGATCCGCGGGCGGGGCGACCACGGGGGCAGGCGGAGGCGCGAAGGCCGTGGCTGGGGCCGGCAGGGACACCATCGGGTCGCGGCGCGGCACGACGGGCTCGGCGGCGTCGGCGGACGCGAGCGCCGCGAGGGGTCGCGGCTCGGGGGCCGCGGGGCGGCTTTCCGGACGCGAGGGCGGCGCAACGGCGGCGGGCTGGGCCCGAGGCGCGCTCGCGGTGCTCGACGGAGCTTGGCTCGACGAGGCCTGGGCGACGCGCGTCTGCGCGGTCGAGGCGCCGCCGGGCCATGCCTGCCAGGTGAAGCCCGCCGCCACCGCCACGGCGACGAGGCAGAGGGCGCGCAGAACGGCAGGAAGCGGGCTGCGCGCGTGAAGCCGGGCGGGCGGGAGGTCACCTGGGCGCATGGCATTCCCCGATCGGGCGCAGGACGGTGCGTGGCCAATATGGACCGGATGTGGCACAGACATGGCAAGGGGTGAAGCCCGGCCGCGCCGCCCGCCCGCTCCGCATCCCTGGGGATCCCCTATGGCCCATCACCGCCTCGACGCCTCGCCCCACACCGTCCACTGGGGCTATTTCGACGCCCGCCTCGATCCGGTGCTGACGGTCGAGTCCGGCGACACGGTCACGATCTCGACGGTCTCCGGCGGCCCCGAGATGATGCCCCGCGAGGGCCTCGCGGTGCCGCCCGCGCTCGCCGCCATCCACGAGCGCCTCACGCCGAAGCTCCCGGGCCATATGTGCACCGGTCCCGTGGCCGTGCGCGGCGCGCGCCCCGGCGGGGTCCTGGAGGTGCGCATCGACGCCGTCGAGCTGCATTACGACTGGGGCTTCACCTATTCGGCGCCCCAGCGCGGCGCCCTGCCCGACGATTTCGAGACGCTCCACCTCATGCACATCCCGCTGGACCGGGAGCGCAATGTCGGGCGCCTGCCCTGGGGGCTCGAGCTGGAGCTCAAGCCCTTCTTCGGCGTCATGGCGGTCGCGCCCCCGCCCTCCTGGGGCGCCCTCTCGACCCTGCCGCCGCGCCGCAACGGCGGCAATCTCGACAACAAGGAGCTGGTCGCCGGCACCACGCTCTACCTGCCGATCCACGCCGAGGGCGCCCTGTTCTCCGTGGGCGACGGGCACGGGGTCCAGGGCGACGGCGAGGTCTGCGTCACGGCCATCGAGACGGGGCTCGTCGGCACCTTCACCCTGACCCTGCGCGACGACATGAGCCTCGTCTGGCCCCAGGCCGAGACGCCGACCCACGTTCTCACCATGGCCTTCGACGCCGACCTCGACGCCTGCGTGGTCACGGCCCTGCGGCTCATGCTCGACCTCATCGAGGCCCGCACGGGCCTGTCGCGGGCCGAGGCCTATGCCCTGTGCAGCCTCGCGGCGGACCTGCGCATCACGCAGGTGGTGAACGGCAACAAGGGCGTCCACGTGATGCTGGAGAAGCGGCTGCTCAAGGGACGTGGCTAGCCGCCCTCCCATGTCGCAGCATTCGGGGACCGGGACGCCGACCGCCCGTCGGTGAAGACCTGAACGACCGCCGCCCTCCACCCGCCCCAAACGGGCGAGGGTCGACGCGAAGCGTCGGGGTGGGGTGAGGCGATTGCAGGACGAGGCGCAACGGTCGAGTCGGGTTCGGCAGCGTCGCACACCCCGCCCCGGGCCTGCGGCCCGACCCTCCCCCTCCAGGGGAGAGTGGCTATAGCGGCGTCACGCGAACTGACCTGCGGTCCGGTCCGACTGTGCGCCCCTCGCCCTAACCCTCCTGCAAGAGGAGGAGGCACCCCGCTCCTAGGCCGGCACCATGACGGTCGCGCTCGCCATGGCCGCGATGCCCTCGCGCCGGCCCGTGAAGCCGAGGCGCTCGGTCGTGGTGGCCTTGACCGAGACGCGGTCGATCGAAAGCCCGCAGATCGCGGCGATGCGGGCCCGCATGGCCTCCCGCAGGGGCCCTACCTTCGGCGCCTCGCAGATCAGCGTCAGGTCCAGGAACGCCACCTCCGCGCCCCGCGCCCGGGCGCGATCCACCGCGAAGGCGAGGAAGCGATCCGAGGCGGCACCCCGCCATTGCGGGTCGGAGGGCGGGAAATGCTGGCCGATATCGCCGTCGGCGAGCGCGCCGAGCACCGCGTCGGTGAGCGCGTGGAGGCCCACATCCGCGTCGGAATGGCCGACGAGCCCCCGCTCGAAGGGAACCTTGAGCCCCCCGAGCCAGACATGGTCGCCCTCGCCGAAGGCATGGACGTCGAACCCGGTCCCGATCCGGGGCACAACGGCGCGGGCCGGCGCGAGGCGGCGGGCCGCCTCCTCGAAGTCGCCGGGCTCGGTGAGCTTCATGTTGGCGCCCTCGCCCTCGAAGACATGCACGTCGTGCCCATAATGGCGCACGAGGCCGCCGTCGTCGGTGAACTGGTCCAGCCCCTCCGCCGCGGCGCGGGCATGGGCCCCCGCGAGCAGGTCGGCCCGGAAGGCCTGCGGCGTCTGGACGGCGCGCAGCGAGGGCCGGTCGAGGGCGCCCACGATCCGTCCCTCGGCGACCTGGACGATCGTGTCGGAGACCGGCACGCCGGGGACGGCGGCGCCGTGGGCCCGGGCCGCCGCGACCGCGCGGCCGATCAGGGCCGGGGAGGCGAAGGGCCGCGCCGCGTCGTGCACCAGCACGAAGGCCGCGCCGGCCGCCGTCGCGGCCTCGACGCCCGCCCGCACGGAGGCCTGGCGCGTGTCGCCGCCGAAGGTCGGCGGCAGGAGCCCCGCGGGATCGAGGCCCGCGACGGCGCCTTGGTAGAGCGGCAGGTCGTCCGGATGGATCACCGTGACGACGTGGTCGATCTCGGGATGGTGCAGGAACGCGCCCAAGGTATGCGCAAGAACCGTCCGGTCGCCGACCAGACGATACTGCTTGGGCAAGCCGCCGCCGGCGCGCTGCCCGCGCCCGGCCGCGACGATCACGGCGCAAATCAGCATGGTGACGACGTCAGGAGAACTTGGGGTTGCTCACGGCGCGGCAGGAGCGCCCCCGGGTTGATCGCGCCTGCCGATCTTTCTACAGAGCTGCGACATCGGTGTGAACCCCCTTGCACGGTGGCTCCGCCGCCCTTTCCTCTATAGACATTGTCAGGCGGCCGCTCCGGCCGTCGTCCGGAGCCCGTCGATGACCCCCTCCCGACTCCTCGACCGCATCGAGTATCCCGCCGACCTTCGCCGGCTGCCGGAGGCGAAGCTGGGTCAGGTGTGCGACGAGCTCAGGTCCGAGCTGATCGACGTGGTGTCGCGCACGGGTGGCCATCTGGGCGCGGGCCTAGGCGTCGTGGAGCTCACGGTGGCGCTGCACCACGTGTTCGACACGCCGCGCGACCGGCTCATCTGGGACGTGGGCCACCAGGCCTACCCGCACAAGATCCTCACCGGACGCCGTTCCCGCATGCGCTCGTTGCGCCAGGGCGGCGGCCTGTCCGGCTTCACCCGCCGCGCCGAGAGCGAGTACGACCCTTTCGGGGCGGCGCATTCCTCCACCTCGATCTCGGCGGGCCTCGGCATGGCGGTCGCCCGCGACCTGTCGGGGGGCGCCCACAACGTCGTGGCCGTGATCGGCGACGGGGCGATGTCGGCCGGCATGGCCTACGAGGCCATGAACAACGCGGGCGCGCTCGGCTCGCGCCTGGTCGTGATCCTCAACGACAACGACATGTCGATCGCGCCGCCCACGGGCGCCATGTCGGCCTATCTCGCCCGCCTTGTCTCGGGCGGCGCCTACCGCTCGCTTCGCGAGACCGCCAAGCACGTGGCGCGGCGCCTGCCCTCCTTCGTCTACGACGCCGCCGCCAAGGCCGAGGAATATGCCCGCGGCCTGCTCACCGGCGGCACGTTGTTCGAGGAGCTCGGCTTCTACTATGTGGGCCCGATCGACGGGCACAATCTCGACCATCTGCTGCCGGTGCTCAAGAACGTGCGCGACAGCGAGACCGGCCCGGTGCTGGTCCATGTCGTGACCCAGAAGGGCAAGGGCTACGCGCCCGCGGAAGCCGCCGCCGACAAGTACCACGGCGTCGTCACCTTCGACGTGATCACGGGCGCGCAGGCCAAGCCCAAGGCGAACGCGCCCGCCTACACCAAGGTGTTCGCCGACGCCCTGATCCGGGAAGCGGCCGAGGACGAACGCGTCGTGGCGATCACCGCCGCGATGCCGTCGGGCACGGGGCTCGATGCCTTCGGGCGGCTCTACCCCGCCCGCACCTTCGACGTCGGCATCGCCGAGCAGCATGCCGTCACCTTCGCGGCGGGGCTGGCCGCGGAGGGCTACAAGCCGTTCTGCGCCATCTACTCGACCTTCCTGCAGCGGGGTTACGACCAGGTGGTGCACGACGTCTCGCTCCAGGGCCTGCCCGTGCGCTTCGCGCTCGACCGGGCGGGGCTGGTGGGGGCGGACGGCCCGACCCATGCCGGCGCCTTCGACGTGGCCTATCTCGCCTGCCTGCCGGGGATGGTGGTGATGGCCGCCGCCGACGAGGCCGAGCTCGTCCACATGGTGGCGACGGCCGCGGCCTATGACGAGGGGCCGATCGCGTTCCGCTATCCGCGCGGCGAGGGCGTCGGGGTGGAGATGCCCGAGCGGGGGCAGGTGCTGCCCATCGGGCGGGGTCGGGTTCTGCGGGAGGGAAGCCGCGTGGCGCTGCTCTCGCTGGGCACGCGGCTAGCCGAGGCGCTGCGGGCCGCGGAGGAGCTGGAGGCGCGCGGCCTCCCGACCACGGTGGCGGACGCGCGCTTCGCCAAGCCCATCGATCGCGACCTCGTGCTGCGGCTCGCCCGCGACCACGAGGTGCTCGTCACCGTGGAGGAGGGCTCCGTGGGCGGCTTCGGCTCCTACGTGCTGCAGCTTCTCTCCAGCCGCGGCGCCCTCGACCGGGGCGCCGTGAAGGTGCGCAACATGGTGCTGCCCGATG